>JBBQDI010000011.1:0-11628 GCA_038319505.1 Burkholderiales bacterium | reverse complement strand
GCGCGGGAGATGGACGCATCGGCTTCCGCGGGTGTCGAACGGAGCGCCCCCGCCTGCGCGGTCGCAATCTGCTCCCGTCGCGCCACCGCAAGCGCGACTCATCACAACGACTGCACATGCGAGCACGGCAATCCGGAGCAGCCGGGGAAGCGACACGGGCGAAAACAGCAGATTCGACATGGCCAGGAAAAACCCACCTGCGACCAGCATGTAGATGACGGCAGGTCGCGCAAGGTTACCTTCGGCGACGATCAGGTTATATCCATCCTTGCCCCAACTGGTGGCAATAACGGACATGATGACACCAAGAAAACAGGTGGCGATCAGGTACAGCATAGCCGCGGTTGCCCGTGCCTTGTTTCTTCTGTGTTGCTCATGGCTGCGGGACGCGACGCGCCGGTCGGGGCGATCCTGCGCAACCGGTTTGGAGCGGCTTACGACGCCTCCGGTTCGCTGACTATCTCGCGCGTCGATTTGCAACATTGGATTCATCATTGATTGGGTTGTTCGTCCATGTTTTGGCTTGAACAAATGGGGCAGACACCCTGCGTGTCCCGTTAACCGTTCAAACGAATTTCCTTAAATTGGATGGACATGCTTAACGCAAGCCGGAATTGATGTTGAAGGTCGGGACCGGACGTCTCAATTCAATTCCGGATCGTGTCAGTCCTTGTCGCCCTTTGCTTCGTCCTGAATTTTTTCACCAGCCTGTTCAACCTTCTCGCCGACCTTGGCTGCAGCTTCGTCGATTTCCTGGCCGGCATGCTCTGCCGTGCCTTGCTGGGCATGTTCCACCTGGTCTTCATTCTTTTGGCAGCCGGATAGCGCGACCAGCCATGCGCCCATGACCAGAGCTGTGGTGACTGTTTTTCCTAACTTCATTTTGTATCTCCCTTGTGTATGAGCTGCCTGTGCGACGCAATGTCTGGATTGGCTCAACTCTGATTGAAGCTTAGAGCGGCCGTCCGGTAGCGTCTGTCTGCTGGCGTACATAAGCAGAATCAGGAAGCCCACCAAGTTGAAAGCGGACGATCAGGGGCATGCCTGGCCAATGGCCGATCCGGTGAGCCTGACGGGCCGTTAAGGGTCGCCTCCCGCCGTTCAAAATACCGAAACAAGCTCACCCGCTGCCCGGCCCCATTTTCCCGGGCGCGACAAAAAAGCGGCGGATCCCATGTGCTATGTTGAACGTGGAGGTATCTCACATGCAAAATGGAAATCCAGTCCTGAATGCGATTCGGGCGGTGCTCGAACGTGAACCGCACATCAACCTGCATCGCTGGCCGGTGCAGCTCGACCTGACCGACGACAGTGTCCTGATCATGGAAGGCGACGTCGAGAGCATTGCCGCGAAGAAGCGGGCACTCGAACTCGCGGGGGCGATAAGCGACGTGCGGGGGGTGATCGACCGGTTGCATGTGGCGCCGACCGAACACAAGAGCGACAGTGAGATTCTGGGCGACTTTGAAACCGCCCTGCTGGACGCGCGCGACTTCAAAAACTGCTCGCTACGCGTGATCCGGAAGGGGCAAACCCTCACCCTGCGGGAAGCCCTGGACGACGATGCCAGCGGCGATATCCTGGCGTCGGTGGCGGCAGGCGTGGTGACGCTGGATGGCTGGGTCATCAGCCTGTCACACAAACGCCTCGCCGGTGTGCTGGCGTGGTGGGTACCGGGTTGCCGCGACGTGGTGGACGCGCTGGAGGTGCTGCCGCCGGAACAGGACACCGACGATGAGGTCACCGATGCCCTGTCGCTGGTGATTGAAATGGATCCGCTGCTTCCCCACCCCGAGCAAATCAGCATCCACACCCACGACTTCGTGGTTACCCTGGAAGGTCTGGTCAGCAGCGAAACCGAAAAAAGCCGGGCCGAACAGGATGCCTGGTGTCTGTTCGCCGTGGACAAGGTGATCAACCAGCTTGCCGTAAGCCGTTAGGCGCACGTCCCGCACGCGCTTTTGGCGCCTGCCTGCCCCTCAGCCTCGAACCAAATCGGTCAGCTTCGGTTTGTTTTCTGGACCAAGGTGTCAGCAGCCATCCTTGCGAAAGTAAAACGATGCGACTCCCTGTAAGCTGGTGCATGCGCCCCGCATCCACCCTGGGATCTTTCGAGCATGTCTGCTTCAACACCCGCGAGGCCGGTACTGGCTAGCCCGCACGCATCGGATGGCGCGCGCGCCCTGCCGCCCGCCTCGCTTGCATGGCTGACCTGGGGCCTGATTGCCAGCCTCTATTTCGTCGGCTTTTTCCAGCGCGTAGCGCCGGCGGTGATGGTCGACGAGCTGATGCGCGACTTCAGCATTGCCGCGACCATGCTCGGCAATCTGTCTGCCCTTTATTTTTACACCTATGCCGCGATGCAGATTCCCAGCGGCATGCTTGCCGATGCCATAGGCCCGCGCCGCGTGGCGACGGCGGCGGCCGTGGTCGCTGCGGCCGGGATTGCGCTGTTTGCCCAGGCGAATTCTCTGTGGATGGCAGGGCTTGGACGGGCGCTGATCGGAGCCTCGGTCGCCGTGGCCTTTGTCGCCTGCATGAAGCTCGCCGGCCACTGGTTTCCCGCCAACCGGTTCGCCACGGTGACCGGCGTCGCACTGTTGATCGGCAATCTTGGCGGGGTGCTGGCCGGCGTGCCGCTGTCCGAAGCGGTGGCCGGCGTTGGCTGGCGCACCGCCATGCTGGCCAGCGCAGGCGTCACCCTGGTGCTGGCGGCGGCAGTCTGGCTGTGGGTGCGCAACGATCCCAGCGAACGCGGCTATGCCAGCCACGCCCATGCAGAGGCGCACAACTATGCCGCGCTGTCGCCGTGGCAGAGTTTGAAACGGGTGATGTCCGTGCGCGATACCTGGCTGCTGTTTTTTGCTGGCGGCCTGATCACAGCGCCGGTGCTGACTTTTGCCGGCCTCTGGGGGGTGCCCTATCTGGTCCAGGTGCTCGGGATGACACGCAGCCATGCCGCCGGTTTCACCACCACCATGCTGCTCGGCCTGGCCACTGGCGGTCCATTGCTGGGCGCGCTGTCCGACCGCATGGGCCGGCGCAAGCTGCCCTATATAGGCGCGGCGCTCGCCCACGCCCTCGGCTGGGGGCTGTTCCTGTCAGTCGACACCTTCTCGGCCAGCGCGCTTTATCTGCTGTTCGGCGTGATCGGCTTTTCGGCTGGCGGACTCATCATCGGCTTCGCCTTCACGCGCGAGGTCAACCACCCCGGCGCGGCCGGCACAGCCACCGGCTTTGTCAACATGGCCGTGCTCGGCTTTGCTGCCATCCAGCAAAGCGCCATGGGCTGGATCCTCGACCGCAACTGGCACGGCGACACGATCAATGGCACGCCCGTATACGATGCCGCGGCCTACCAGGCCGCCTTCGTGTGGCTGCTGATCTGCGCCGTGGGCGCCGTGGTGTTTGTGACGCTGACCCGCGAGACATACTGCCGGCTGCGCTTCGACTCGACGATCTGAAGGGGTCGGCTTCGGGGTGTTTCCTGATCAGGGTATCGGCAGTGATCCGTGTGAAACGGAAAACGATGCCGGCCCGTCAGGCTAGCCTTGTTAGCCAGGCAAACCAGGCTAGCCAAACTGTACGGGGGTGCCCTTTCGGTCAAAGGCCATATAGCGCGACAGGTCACCGCCCGTTTCCACCGCTTGCATCATCATTTTGAGCGGCTGTTCCGCCTCATCGGAGGTCGGCGCCACACCATTGCGACCGGAAAGCGCGGCCAGCAAAACAATCTGCCAATCCTGGTTCGTGCGCTCGGATTCGGCCACCAGATCGGCAAAGCTGCCCAGTTCATCCAGGGTCTTGTCTACAGACATGACGGGTTGCAATTCCCCCCCCTGGCCCGCATGAAAACGACTGGCTTGTTCGTCCCCAGGATGCTTGGGCAGCGAGGCCTGTAAAAAAACGAACAACAGGCGTTGGGGTTCGGCTTGTTGCCTGGCGGCGGACAACAGGGATTCGTAATCGGTGATTTGCATGTTTTCGGGTATTCCAGCGTTATTCAGGGGGGCCAGCTAACCATCAATAAGCGGCGGCACAGCAATTACCGGTTTAAACGCCACGTCATCGCAGGCGCTTCAATATATAAGCCCCCCATTAAAGTCGCAACCGATTTAGCCGTATATAACAGTTAACGTTGATACCCTCATTGATTGGAGACCGTTATGGTGTCTTCCATTGGATCACCCTCGACATCCGGAATCATCCCCACGCCTGGCTCGTCGACCGCCGGCGTCGAAGCACAACTGACCCGTTACAAGAATGAATTGTCGGCTTGCGTCAACTGCGCATCTGCCAACACGCTTGAAGGGAAAGCTGCGATTGCGGCTGCCGCAAGTAAAGTCAGCTACGCAGAGGCTCGGATCGAAAACATCGCCACCACCAGTCAACGCAACGCGCCTGCTTCCAGCCAAATCAACCCAATCGGCACCAGTCAGACAAGTCCGGACCATTCGGACAAAACAGGATCGACTGTCGCCCCCGCAACAAAAACGGATAGCGAGGCATCCGCCAAAGCTTACGAAGCTGCGCTCACCTATGAACGCAGCGTTGGCATCGAGCCCGGATTCGGCTTTGACTTTAATTTGCCTACCTCACCCACGGGTACACGTGTAAACGTTTTTGCTTGAAATTTCTGCACAAATGGCTGGGCGGATTCAGCTATGCCCAGCGCTGGAATGCGACCGACTCAAAAGATCTCGGCAGTCATTCCCGGCAACGCGATAACGATACTGACCCTTTAATCCCTCGAAACACTTCACGCCAGTCGCAACCGCCAGCGCCTTGCGAACGGGCATTGCCTGTTGTGGCAAAAGGCCAGCCGCTCACTGTGCATGCACGCACACCCCATAAACAGGACTCAATCAACCAAAGCCTGCTTCAATCAAGGCAGCATTGGGCTATGGCCTGTTAGGGTAAGATTCTTCTGCGAGAACAGTCCCCATCGGGCGGGCGGCCACAACCGCCTCACCTTCTGTCCGGAACCACCATGATTCGCACGATGCTTTATCGACCCGCCACGCGGGAGATCACAACAGGCAACGAAGAACAGTTGTCCGCCTGGCGGGCGCAGCCCGACACGATTCTGTGGGCTGACTTTTCAGACAACGATCCGGATTCCGAACTGGATACGCTGATGGAGAATTTCGGATTGCATCCGCTTGCCATTCACGATGCGCAGCGGAGCCGGCACCAGCCCAAGATCGAAACCTTCGACGACCATGTTTTCATCCTGGTGAAAGGTCTGGGCCCCGACTCAAATGCATTCGAGTTCGAGACCATCCAGATCGCGATGTTCGTTGGTGCGCGCTTTCTGGTGACGCGTCACTCCGGCCCGTCACCCAGCATCGATACGCTTTGGCAGGCCACGCTGAAGGATACCGCGCTCCTGGCCATCGGCCCTGATGCGCTGGCGCTGCGGCTATCGCGCATATCGGTCGACCGGTTCCTGAACCGGCTGCTGACGCTGGAACCCAAGCTGGAAGACATCGAGCATGAAATCGTCACCCAGCCCAAGGACGACATCCTCACAGACCTGATGGGATACAAGACCACCCTCAGAAAGTTTCGCCGCGTGCTGCTCTACCACCAGCAGGTCTTTCACGATCTGATGAACGATCCGCCGCCGCAAATCCGGCCCGAGCGGATACACGAAATCAAGGATGTGTACGAGCACCAGGAGCGGGCGGGCAGCCTGGCCACGCTGTATTACGAAGTGGCCTCGGACCTGATCGAGGGCTACATTTCACTCGCGTCCCATCGGCTCAACAACATCATGAAGATCCTCACGATCGTGACGGCGATCTTTGTGCCGCTGAGTTTCCTGGCCGGTGTCTACGGGATGAATTTCGAGAACATGCCCGAGCTCAAGTCGCGCGACGGCTATTTCATTCTGCTGGGGGTGATGGGCACGATTGCGACCATTCTGCTGCTCGTTTTCAGAAAGCGGCGCTGGCTGTAAGCAAGGAGGCAACGGACATGAGTACAACGACCATCGGCCCGGACGGCAAGCCGCGTTGCCCATGGTGCGCCGCCGCACCGGAGTTTCTGGCCTATCACGACACCGAATGGGGGTTTCCGGTCAGCGATGATGTGCGCTTGTTCGAGAAGCTGTGCCTGGAGGGATTTCAGTCCGGACTGAGCTGGCGCACCATTCTCGCCAAGCGTGAGAATTTCCGTGCGGCCTTCCATGGGTTCGAATTCGACCGGATCGCGCGCTTCACCCAGCACGATGTCGAGCGTCTGCTGAAGGACGCAGGGATCGTCCGCCACCGCGGCAAAATCGAAGCCGTCATCAACAATGCAAAGCAGGCCCAGGCGCTGGTCATGCAGGAAGGCTCGCTGGCAGCTTTCGTCTGGCGTTACGAACCGGACATGAAGCAACTGGCGGCACCGCAAACCGCCTCGACCTCGGCCGCATCGATTGCCCTGTCAAAAGACCTGAAGAAGCGGGGCTGGAAATTCGTCGGCCCGACCACGGTGTATGCCTTCATGCAGGCGATGGGGCTGATCAACGATCATGTTGCGGACTGCGTGATCAGAAGCAAGGTCGAACGTGCGCGCAAGGCCTTCGAACGACCGGGGGCCTGATCGATTGCCCTTCAATTTCCGAAATTATTGAATGCACTTCATGAAGAACCCAGATAGCCTGGCTTGAAACTCCATGCAGCAGTCAACGACCCTTCGAACAGGTCGCGTCCGCCCGCCAATCGCTCACAGCCCCAAATCGCTCAACCCCGGATGTTCGTCAGGACGGCGGCCAGACGGCCAGAAGAACTTGCGCTCCGTTTCCTTGATGGGGAGATCGTTGATGCTGGCGTAGCGGCGGTGCATCAACCCGTTTGCATCGAATTCCCAGTTTTCGTTGCCGTAGGAACGAAACCAGTTGCCCGTGCTGTCATGCCATTCATAGGCGAAGCGGACGGCAATGCGCGTGTCATCAAAAGCCCATAGCTCCTTGATCAAACGGTAGTCATTTTCCTTTTCCCATTTGCGGGTGAGGAACTGGACGATCTCCGTGCGACCGCACGGAAACTCTGCACGATTGCGCCACTGGCTGTCGGGGGTATAGGCCATGGAGACGCGTGCGGGGTCGCGGCTGTTCCATCCGTCTTCAGCCATGCGCACTTTCTGGATCGCCGTCTCACGTGTGAACGGCGGGATGGGGGGGCGGACTTCCGATTGGGTGTTCATGGCTTTCTCCTTGGGGTGGGCATTGAAATAATCAGGCAGGCATCCAGTTGCCTGTGTTCGCAAGATAAGGCGACAGCTGGGGTTCGCCCTTCCAGTGCAGGGGCAATGAGGCAGCAATGTATTTGACGTGCCGGATGCTTAACCGCAGCAGGCGTTCTGCGCCGGCAAACGCATCCAGCTCGGGGCCATCGAAAACAATTTCGGCGGCGGCTGCGATGTGGAGCACGTCGCCGCGTTCAAAGTCGATGAAGAGCAGGCCCGCGCGCGGATTCAGCATGAGATTGCCGAGGGTGTTGAAGAAGCGGTTGCCGGCGAAATCGGGCAGCGTCAGGGTGGTGTCGCTGTCTGCGCGCACAAAGCCGGGCTTGCCGCCGCGGTGCGACACGTCCACGCCGTGTGATTGCGTCGCGCCCTGCCCGGCGCCGGGGTGGGCAGTGGCAATGAACAGCGTGTCTGCGTGCGCGATGATTTGCCGGGTCATTTCATTCAGCGCGGGGGCGGAATGAACGGTGCCGCTGCCTGCGCGATCCACATATTCCGCCTGGCGCGCCTGGATGTATTTGGGACAGTTTCCAAAGCTTTGCTGGACGCCGACCAGCACGCCGTCGTCGTCGATGCGTTCGACGATGCCGTTCATGCGATTGCGCCGACGCGTGTGCTGCTCGATCCCCAGCAGGGCAATGCTGGCGCCGGTGATCAGCGTATGGTGCAGCGGATCCGTGGCCGGGGGGCGGGCTCGAATCAGCAGGTGCTGCGCATCGGGGCTGCTGACAAACCCGGGGGGGCGGGCCAGGATGGAGGCCCAGGGTTGTCCCTCGGGATCCACGCTGCCCACGATGACGAACGGCAGTTGGGCAAAAAACGTCTGATGCTGCTCGGTCATGAAACTGCGGATCACCTGCGTCCCGAGTCCAGCCATGCGCTCGCGCATGCCCACGCGCGCCTGCATCAGGCATTCGCCTTCGTGAAACACCGGCAGATCACCTGGTGCGTTCATCTCAGGCGGCCAGCCCAACTGCGGATTTCACCATGGGCACAAATCCCGGCAAGGCTTCGATGCGTTGCAACCAGCTGCGAATCTGCGGATAAGGCTCGAGCGAGACATTGCCTTCGGGCGCGTGGGCAATGTAGGTGTAGTTGGCGATGTCGGCGAGGGTCGGGGTGTTGCCCACCAGAAAGGGGGTCGTTTTCAGTACGGTTTCCATCACGGCAAACAGGTCGTTGGCGCGCGCAATGGCTTCTTCGGCGTTGACGGGCGCCTTGAACACCGTGGCCAGGCGGGCGGTCGCCGGGCCGAATGCAACCGGGCCGGCTGCCACCGATAGCCAGCGCTGCACGGCAGCGGCCGCAACCGGATCACGCGGGAGCCATCGTCCGGAATCGTACTTGCTCGCCAGATACACCAGGATCGCATTGGAATCGGCCAGGGTGGTCTCGCCGTCCTGGATCACCGGAACCTGGCCAAATGCGTTCATCGCCAGAAACACCGGCTGCTTGTGTGCGCCGGCGGGGAGATCCACGTCCACCAGTTCATAGGGCAGCCCAAGCAGGGACAGAAACAACTCGACCCGATGGCTGTGGCCGGAAAGGAAAAAACGGTGGAGCCTGATGGGGTGAGCGGGGCAAGCGGCAGCGGTATTCACAAGACACTCCTTTTTGAAATGGGGCAAAACATCGATTGGAAGGTGACCAGGCGCATTGTGATAACCATCACTTGATGAATAAATGGTGTGCCACACACAAGACTGATCCATTAAATGGAATAATGCGGCACATGGACAAGCTCAAAGCCATGCAAACCGTGGTCAGCATTGCCGATGAAGGCAGCCTGACCGCGGCGGCTGCCGCGCTGGAATCTTCGCCCCCTGCCGTGGTGCGCACGCTGGCGGCACTGGAAGCGCATCTGGGCATCCGCCTGTTCAATCGCACCACGCGACGCATCTCGCTCACCGAAGAAGGTCGACATTACATCCAAAGCTGCCGCCAGTTGCTGGCAGCCGTCCAGGATGCCGAATCGGCCCTGACCACGGATGCAGTCGAACCCAGCGGCCAACTCACTATTACCGCGCCGGTGCTGTTCGGGCAGATGTATGTCGCGCCTGCGGTCACGCGCTTTGTGCAGAAACATGCCCGGGTGCGCGTCAACCTGATGCTGCTGGATCGCGTGGTCAACCTGCTGGAAGAACATATCGACGTCGGCATCCGCATCGGCCCGCTGGAGGACTCGTCCCTGGTTGCGCAACCGCTGGGAAGCGTGCGCCGCATGGTTGTTGCCAGCCCGGAGTATCTGAGCCGTCATGACGTGCCCGAACATCCAAGAGATTTGCTCAAAGCCAACTGCGTGCGCTTTTCTGGCGGCGCGGGGCCGTGGTGGACGTTTCACGAAAACGGCAAGCAATTCACGGTGCCGGTCACAGGCAACCTGGAATTCAACCATGTTGCCCCGGCTGCCGAAGCGTGCCTGGCCGGGCTGGGTTTCGGCATGTTCATCTCTTATCAGGTGGCACAACACATTGCGCAAGGCCATCTGCACGTCGTGCTGGAATCGTTCGAGCCGCCGCCGCGGCCAATCAATGTCGTTTACCCGCACGCACGCCTGCTGCCGGCACGAACCAAGGTCTTCATCGCGTGGATCAAGCAGGAACTGCAAGACCTGCGTTCCTGACCCGACCCAACCAGACTGTATTTTGTTGAATTACTGTCGATACACAGTATGTAAGCCTGATAACGGCAGGTCGAAAGACCCATCGTGCATCGGGCGCATCCCGCAGTCTCCAGCGGTTCGGGTTTGGCAACCGCGGTGACAGCCTTCGACGAGATTAACGGATACAGGTTGATTGATGATGCAGTTCGAACGACTTGACAGCAATCTGCAGCTCCCCAGCCCCAAAGGCGTCGCCCTGGCCGTGCTTGCGTTATCCAAACGCGAGGACGTGACGCTGGGTGAAATTGCGCTGACGGTGCAAACCGATCCCGCTTTATCCGGCCGTCTGATCAGGCTGGCCAACAGTGCTTCGCAAATATCGCGTCCCGTGATTTCGATCCAGGATGCGGTCGCGCGCCAGGGGGTGAAGGCGGTTTGCCAGCTTGCACTGGGATTTTCGCTGCTCGACCAGTACCGTAACGGCGGATGCGATGCGTTTGACTACCCGAAGTATTGGTCGCATTCGCTGCTGATGGGTCTGACGATGCAGGCGCTTGGCGCGCACGTGCGCGTGGGGGACTCCAACGAATTATTCATCTGCGGGCTGCTGGCACAGATTGGCCAACTGGCGCTGGCGACGGTTTATCCGCAGGAATACAGCGCAGTGCTGACGGCGTATCAGGCCAACCCGACGCAAGCCCTTGCTACCCACGAACGCGCCCTGCTGAAAACCGACCATACCGAACTGGGCGTCGCAATGATGGTCGATTGGGGCCTCCCCAAAGTGTTCGCCCAGCCCCTGGCGCTTTATGAAAGCCAGGGGCATTTGATTCATTCCCAGGACTCCAGGTCAAACAGCCTGATATTGATGCTGCACCTGGCGCATCGGCTGGCCGACATCGGGCTGGCTGAAGCCGACCAACGCCCGCCATTGACCCAGGCGTGGCTCAAACTGGCTGCCCAGCTTGATATCCCGACAGATGCCGCGGGGGGTTTCATCAATGACGTGGTGGCCGAATGGCATGACTGGGGCACCTTGCTGCAAATCCAGACCGAACCCATGCCTTCCTTTTCCGAACGTGTCCGTGATGACGGGGAAACTGAAGAAGAGGCGTTGTCGTTGCGCATTGTGGTGGCGGACAGCAACGAATTCACCCGGCGCAAAACCCTGGCCCTGCTGGCCGAGGATGGCAACCATACCGTCTATCCAGTCAACGATGGCCCGACTGCGCTGTCCCTGATTCTTGAAACACGCCCCCATGTCATCATCGCGCACTGCGACCTGCAGCAGCTTGATGGGCTGGCGTTATGCCAGACCCTGCGCGAAGCCGATGCAGGTCGCGGCATCTATATCCTGTTGATGGATGACCACCACAATGTGAGCCATTCAATTCGGGCCTACGCAAGCGGCGCAGACGGCTATGTGACCAGCACGATCAATGCAAATACGCTCCATTCCAGGCTGGTTGCGGCACAACGACTGGCACGTTTGAAAGCCACCCAGGAACAAGACCGCGCCCAACTGAACAAGCTTGCTGCCGAACTGGAGCTGGCCAACCAACGATTGGCCAATGCCGGGCCCACTCCCTGAAGGGCATACTGGAGGATCGGCCTCTGGCTGTTCTTTTCGCCATGCCAGTGGTCAGTCCGCATAAGGGAAAGTGGCGCCTTAACTGTCGACTGTTCAATCTGATCGCGGGCTTGCGCAACATTTTCCCCTTGTACCATTCAGGCTAAACTTCGCAGATTTTGCGGGCCATGAAAACCTGAACGCATAACTGTGGCCTAAT
>JBBQDI010000010.1:0-12205 GCA_038319505.1 Burkholderiales bacterium | reverse complement strand
CCCTTCTTCATGATGACGGTATTCGCATTCAACATGGTCAACCGGCGTCGGCGCGAACACCCGAACAAGGCGGCTGTACTATGGGCGTTGGGCACTGGCGTGATGGCTTTCCTGGGCGCGGGCGTGTGGGGCTTCCTGCACACGCTGGCACCGGTGAATTTTTACACCCACGGCACCCAGATCACGGCAGCACACGGTCACATGGCGTTCTACGGCGCCTACGTGATGGTGGTACTCACGATGATCAGCTACACCATGCCCATCCTGCGCGGACGTGAAGCCAACAGCCCGCTGGCGCAAGTGGTTGAAATGTGGTCGTTCTGGCTCATGACGATCGCGATGGTGTTCATCACGCTGTTCCTGACCGCCGCTGGCATCCTGCAAATCTGGCTGCAACGCATTGCCTCGGAACCGATGTCATTCATGGCAGCGCAAGACCAGGTTGCGCTTTTCTACTGGATGCGCGAGGCCGCCGGCGTGATTTTCCTGATCGGTCTCCTGCTGTATATCACCAGCTTCTTCATCAAGGGCAAAGCCGCAACCGCGACCTGAGCCTGGCCACCCGCCCGGTTCGCCGGGCGGACAATGGATACTGTCTTGAACGTCTCGATCTCTCTACCCATACCACATGGCAATCGCCGCAATCTCCCGGGCGATCTCGCCATGTGGTTTTTCATTCTTGCCGAATTGCTGGTATTCGGCATCTTTTTCCTGGCCTACGCATTTGCCCGCACGCGCAATGTCGAATTGTTCAACGCGTCGCAACTGGAGCTGAACAAACTCAGCGGCGCCGTCAATACCGTACTGCTGATCTCCAGCAGTTATTTCGTGGTGCGTGCCGTCGATAAAATCCGGCACGGCCTTTCACGCGCATGCGCGCACTGGTTGCTCGCCGCGATGGGGTTAGGTGGCGCATTCCTGATAGTCAAACTGGTTGAATTCGCCGACAAGATCGAGGCCGGCATCAATATGTCGACCAATACCTTTTTCATGTTTTATCTCGGTCTCGGCTTTTTCCACTTCATGCATGTCGTTCTCGGGATGGTCATTCTGGGTGCCGTCGCGCTTAAGGCATGGAAAGGCGGCTACAGTGCCGCTGACCACGTGGGCGTCGAAACCGGCGCCTCTTACTGGCACATGGTCGATCTGGTGTGGATCGTGCTGTTCCCGTTAATTTACGTATTACGCTGATCATGACAAGCACGGCAACTTTCCAATGGCTGATCCTGATTGCACTGACGGCGGTGGCTGTCACCCTTTCACAATCGGGCCTCTCCGACAACGCCATCCTGGTCCCGGTGCTGTTGGCGACGCTGGTCAAGGGCCGCATCGTGATTGACCGTTTCATGGCATTGCAAGGCGTGGCCGCACCCTGGCGCTGGATCGTGCTGGGCTGGCTACTCGTGGTGTTGGGCCTGATCGGCTATGCCTTCCACCTGACACAGACTTAACCGGAGAAACCCCATGAACGACATGACAGCTCCAGGAATGGAAGCCCCCCCGAAAGTCCCGTTCTACCAGCCGGTTGGCAATGAGTGTGAATTGTTCGAATACGCTTTTCGCAACCGACTGCCGCTCCTGATCAAGGGTCCGACCGGTTGCGGCAAAACGCGTTTCATTGCGCACATGGCGGCACGTCTGGCACGCCCGCTGATCACGGTATCGTGCCATGACGACCTGACCGCTGCCGATCTGGTGGGCCGTCATCTGATTGGCGATGGGCAAACGATCTGGTCGGATGGCCCGCTCACGCGCGCGGTGCGCCAGGGCGGCATCTGCTACCTCGATGAGGTGGTGGAAGCCCGCAAGGACACCACCGTGGTATTGCACCCGCTGACCGACGACCGGCGCATCCTGCCGATCGAGCGTACCGGCGAGGAATTGCACGCACCGGACGAATTCATGCTGGTGGTGTCCTACAACCCCGGTTACCAGAACCTGCTGAAAAGCCTGAAGCCGTCCACCCGCCAGCGCTTCATTGCGATCAATTTCGGCTTTCCGCCGGCCGCGCTGGAAGAAAAAATCGTGATCGCCGAAACCGGCATCGCGCCCTTGCTGACATCGCAACTCGTCACCCTGGCTGGCCACTTTCGCCAGCTCAAGGATCACGATCTGGAAGAAGCGGCCTCGACACGCCTGCTGGTGTATGCCGCCACGCTCATCAAAGCCGGCTGCGATCCTGTCGTCGCCTGCGAAGCAGCGCTGGTGGAACCACTGACCGACGACGCGGACACCGCACAAGCCCTGCTGGAAGTGATCAAGGCAACTTTCGGTCATTAATAATGGACCCCCTCCCCAACCCGCGCACCCATGCAGTGCAAGCCGAAGCGCTCTATCTGCTCAACCTGCTGATTGCGCCCGGCCTGGCGTTCCTGCTGCTGCTGTGGCTCGCCTATCGGCAGCGCGCAAGCGTCAACCCGCTCACCCGCTGTCATGTGCGCCAGGCAGTGACGGTGGGCATCAAAGCCGGTTTTTTGCTCATCGTCGTGCCGGCCGTCATCGTGCTGGTTGGCAATCTTGACCAACCCACCACCTGGATGCTGCTGGTGCTGTACTTCGTGTGCTGCCATGCAACGCTGGTGCTGCTGGGCGTGTTCGGTCTGTCCCGGGCAATCGCCGGGCAACCCTTTGTCTACCCTCTGCTCGGAAGCCACAAATGGTAGGCGCACAGGCAACAGCCGCAATCCGTGCCGGCGTTGCGCACCGGGTGCGCGGCTGGCTTGGCATGCCCGTGCAACGCTGGCGGAAACTGACTCAGGCAGGATTTTTTCTGCTGTTCGTGTTTGCGCCGATTTTCGATATCTTCAGGATCGACCTGAATCTCAAACACCTCATCCTGTTTGGCTTCGACTGGACGCTCGGGCTGGATGACTTTGTCGCCGGGCACGCCTCAGCGGCCCAGGCAGCGCTTAACCTCACCCTGCGCGGCTTTCTGCCGCTGCTGGCGATAGGCGGCACACTGATCTATGTCAGCTGGAAATGGGGTCGCCTGTATTGCGGCTGGCTCTGCCCGCATTTCTCGATCGTCGAAACCATCAACCAAACGCTGCGGCGCGCGATCGGCAAGCAAAGCTTGTGGGACAAGAAGCCGCTGCCAACACGCAATCCGGACGGCAGCGAAACCCCTCACGATGCGATCTGGTGGTTTGCCGTGTTACCGCTGGTCATTGCCTGCGCCATGCTGTGGGCCGTGGTGCTGCTGACCTATCTGCTGCCGCCCGCCGAGATCTACGGCAACCTCTGGCATGGCATGCTGACCCGCAATCAAACCGTTTTCCTGAGTGCGGCCAGCATCGCCTTCTTCGTCGAATTCATGTTCGCACGCCACCTGTTTTGCCGCTATGCCTGCGCAGTCGGCCTGTTCCAGAGTCTGGCATGGATGGGCAACAACAAGGCCATGGTGGTCGGCTTCAAGCGCGAGCGCGCCAAGGATTGCTCGAGTTGTTATTCGGCCTGCGACCATGTGTGTCCGATGCGGCTGAACCCGCGCAACGTCAAGCGCATGATGTTCGCCTGTGTGCAATGCGGCCAGTGCGTCGATGCCTGCGACCACACGCTGGAAAACAACCCCAACGGTTCGCTGCTGAACTGGGTGCACGATGTGCGCGCCGAGTCCGAAGCCTCGTTCAACGTACGCACCGCCCGCGCTGCACCGGCCAGGCGTGACGCTGACGCTGCAGCGGAAATAGGGAAATAGACATGGAAGAATTTGTCGGCGGCCTGTGGGACAAGCTGATCACGCGCACCGCGTATCGGGGCTTTCCTAAAGCGCGCATCGAACTGAAGGAAATCGAGCGCATTGCACCGATTTTCTTTCGCGCATTGGGCGGTGATGCCGGCCTGACCGTGCGCACCGGCTCGGCGACCGCGCACGGCGCACGCCGCAAGTGGCTGGAGCGCGTGGCCGGCGTCGGCGAAAAACTGGAACTGGCCTGGGCCGACGAAAACACACTCTACCTGCCGACGTCGATTGACGTTTTTCCGCAGCGCGCCCAAAACCGCGAACTGTATCTGTGGCTGCTGGCACTGGCCGCACACGACGTTGCACCGGACGCAGCCTGGATCATACGCAACCAGGCGGCCACGCGCGCGACCCTGAGCGCGCTGCCGGGGCTGACCCGGCGCTACCACGAACTGGTAGCAGCCGCCCTTGCATTGCGCCCCGATCCGGCCAAACTCAATGGAACCGAACGGGCAGCGGAAGTGGCAATTCGCGCTGCGCTGAGCGATCCCGGCTCGATCGAAACCTTCGAGCCGGGCAAGCAGCCGCCTGCGCCAGTGTCCTTGTGGCTCCATCCCCAGCAGCCTGTCGGTCCCGGCAAACAGCGCCCAGCCATCGACAAACCACCCCCAACGCCGGATGCCAAATCAGCCGCCAGCCGCGACGCGCGCAAGCGGCGTGCGGAGCGCGTCGACATGCCGCAGGCAACCAACCCCTTCATGCTGCTGTTTCGAGCCGAAAGCCTGTTTTCCTGGGCCGAATTCGTCAAGGTCGACCGACCGCTCGACGAAGATGAAAACGAGCATGCGGAGAAAGCCGCCAATGATCTGGATACCCTCAGCATCGCCGATGACGGCCAGACTGCAGCCAGTCGGGTGCGCTTCGACCTGGACCTGCCAGCCGAAGCCGACGATGACCTGCGACTGGCCAACGGCATCCTGCTGCCGGAATGGGACTACCGCAAGCAACACCTCCAGCCTGCGCATTGCCGCCTGCAGATGATGCTTGCGCGCAACGCGGTGCCCTGCGCATTGCCGCAGGACCTGCGCGCACCGGCCAGACGTCTGCGCCAGCAATTCCAGACCCTCACGCCCCAGCGCACACGCCTGCGTGCCCAGATCTCCGGCAACGACCTCGATATCGATGCCTGCGTGCGCTTTGCGACCGACAAGGCGGGCGGCGTTTTCACCAGCGAACCCGGCCTGTATGTCGACAGCCGCCAGCAACAGCGTGATCTGTCGTGCCTGCTGCTGGCCGATCTGTCGCTTTCAACCGATGCCTGGGTCAACAATACGGCGCGCGTGATCGAAGTGATCCGCGACAGCCTGCTGCTGTTCGGCGAAGCGCTGGCCGCCACCGGCGATCACTTTGCGCTGTATGGCTTCTCGTCGGTGCGCCGTGACAACGTGCGCTTTCACCTGCTCAAAGGGTTCGATGAACGCTACGACGACCAGATTCGTGGCCGCCTGGCCGCGTTAAAACCCGGCTACTACACGCGCATGGGTGCAGCGATCCGCCACGCGACGGCGATTCTCTCGACACGCAAAACGGCGCGCCGCCTGTTGTTGATCCTGACTGACGGCAAACCGAACGACCTCGACAAATACGAAGGCCGTTACGGCATCGAGGACACCCGCATGGCCATCATCGAGGCCCGTCGCCTCGGGCTTACCCCCTTTTGCGTGACCATCGACGAGCAAGCCGGAGATTACCTGCCGCACCTGTTCGGCGCGACCGGGTATGTGGTGGTGCACGATGCAGCGATGCTGCCGCGGGTGCTGCCAAGCCTGTATGCAAGACTGACCGAAAACATCTGATTATTCATCCCAAGGAGCCAGCATGAAAACTGAAATTCTCAACCTCGCCACCCCCATCAGCGCAGAAGCGGCCCAGCAGGCCGGCGCCAGTCTGAAGGCCCTGTCCGGCGTGCAGGACGTCGCGTTTTTCGATGCCCCTGCGAGCCTGCACGCGCGCATCGATGGCGATGCGCCGACCCGCGCGGAAATGGTGGCGGCGCTCGCCAAGGCCGGCGTGCAGGTCAAAGCGGACAAGCCTGCTCATGGCGGCGGTTGCTGCGGTGGGTGCGGCAGTTGATTGCCTGTACCTGGAAGCATGTGGCTGACAAGCACAGGTAAAACCCCCTGCTGCAGGAATATCTCATGATGAAAAAGGGGCACAAGCCCCTTTTTCATGCCCGATCCCCATGCCTGTCAGCGATGTCCTCGAAATATGGTCCTCGGGCACGCGGGCGCCAACACGCGTAAAAAATTCTGCTTCAATTCGTCCAGGGAACATGCCGCCAAACCGAATTGCTGTTGTTCCAGCTGGCGCACGACTTCCCTCACCTCACACTCAACCCCTTCCTGCTGCAAACGGCGCACCCATTCGCCCAGGCTGGGCGCAGCCGCCTGCCCCGTCAGGGAAAACTGCCGCAGCGCCTGCGCCAACCCGGCCCCATCCTGTGCCTGACGAATGCCATGCAAACCCCGTCGCCGCGCCAGCCGCCAGCGCAACATGCGCCTGATCTGCCAAACCAACCCGATCGCCATCAGCAAAGCCAGCACCCCACCCATCACCCGGGCTGCAAGCTGCAAGCGCGGATCAAACACAGTCACTGCCTTTCCTTTCACCACGGTGCTGCTCAACTGGCCACGCGCTGCGTCAAACCAGGGGAAATGCAAGTCCGGCACACCCAGTTGACCCCGGACGCGCGGCTGCATGAACACCGTCACCACGTAACGCGACAGGGGTGAGGTCAGGTCCTCCAGTGCCACCGGCTCGATCAGCGGTGGATACACACCCAGTGCCGACGAGTCACGCAGCTGCAATTCCAGCAGCGCTTTCAAACCTGCTGCGCTGTATCCACCTGTCACCTGGATGCGCCAGGCCAGCGGTCGCGCCAAGGGCCAGCGCACTGGCAACGGATCGGCCTGAATATGAGGTGCAACAGACGGCACCTGAGCAGGCAACCATGCGGGCAAAGCCATGGCCTGATAACTGAACGCTGGCCCGGGAAAGCGCAGGTGCTGACCGAACCGGCTGGCGTCAAGCATCGGGACATTCAGGCTGGCCGCGTTGCTTTGGGTGGCGATAAACGACCAGTAATATTGATGCAAGGTACAAGGCTCACCTGCCCGTTCGCCCTCTCCTTCTTCTTCACCCAGCGCACGCAGTAAACGGCCTGTCGATGTGGGCAAAATCGGACGTTGCCATTGCAGGCTGCCATCGTCACAGATGCCGAGCGTCAGGCGCGCCGGCTGGTTCACCCGTGGCAATGCGGGATCCAGTATCCAGTTCGCAGTTACGCGCGGTACGGCTTCGCTGCCGTCATTGACGTCCAGCGACAGCGCAACAGTACGCAAAGCCGCCAGATTCAGCGCCGGAATCTGCAATGTACCGGTGGCGCGCGGATACAGCGTCAACACCAGGGTTTCGCTCTCGGCGCTGCGGCTCAGCGTGCGCGCAAACACCTCAAAATGTACTAACAGCGGCGCGATATCCAGTGCATCCAGACTCAAACCACGCGCCTGAACGCTCAGGCTGACCGGTTCGCCCAATGCCACAACGGTCTTGTCCAGCTGTGCGCTCAGCGATGCCGCACTGGCCACATGACTCGCCAGCATGGCCATGACCATCAAGACTTTCACCATGGCAGCCGCTCCACGCCATCGTGACGCGCATCCTGCTTCAGCAGGTTTTTCAGCATGGCATCCGGCCGGTCTTCCAGCCGATCCAACTTTTTCAGACCTGAACCTGCGAGCTGGGCGTTGACGGATATCGGTTGTCGACTGTTCGCGCCAGCCTGCGCGCGCGCGCCCGATGTGATTTTCGAACGATCAAGCTGCACCCCAAGCGGATCAGACCGGGTATCTTCACGTCGCCAGCCCGGCTCTCCATCAAGCGGAATCTGGCCTTCTGCCAGCATCCCGCGCCGCCCGCGCAAATCGCTGTGCATCGGCTTGTCTGCAGGTTTACGGCGCAGGCGCTGCATGGCCCATCCCAGATTGGTGCGCGCTTTAGCATCCTGTGGCCGCGCCCGCAACACCGCTTCATAGGCCTCGACCGCAATCGCGTATTGGCCCGCTCCATAGTGCGCATTACCCAGGTTGTAGAGCGCATCAATCCGCTGCTCGTTGTTGGTGGCCAACAACAGGGCGGCTTCAAAATGGCCTGCTGCAACGGCGTAGTCTGCAAGCATCCAGGCCGACGCACCCGCGCCCATCTGGCCGGCGTAACCGCCAACTTGCGTGTAGAGCGTTTGCGCGCTGCTGTATTGTTTTTGTTTCCAGGCTTGCCAGGCCGAAGCCTCGTCAGCCCATGCGGATGGCGGCGAGATCGCGCCCCCCCACACCGCCAGCGCAACAACGGCCACCACCCGACGCGGCAAGGAAACAGCCATGAACAAAACCAGCGCCGGCGCCAGGCACCAGGCATACAACTCGCGCCAGGCAGCGGACACCTCCGGCGCGACCGGGTCACCCGGCAAAGCTGCAATGCCCCGGTTGTGCAATGCCGTCCAATCGGCTTCGCCGTCAGCAACTTCGGCAAAGCGCCCACCCGATGCTTGCGCCCACTGACGATACGGCGCAGCAACCATGCGACTTTGTACCTGCACGCCATCCTGCTCCGCAAAGCCGCCCTCAGGCAACGGCACCGGCGCACCGGCTTCGCTACCCACAGCCAGGACAAACAACGGCCATCCTGTTTTGCCAAGCGCCTGCACTGCCGCCTGCGCGGCGGCATCTGCGCTGCCGGATTCGGCGTCGGTTACCAGCAACACCGCCTTGGCCTTGCCGGGTGAGGATTCCAGTTGTGCGCGCGCCAGATCGAGCGCGGCGCCGAGGTTGCTGCCTTGCGCCTCGATCAGGTGCGGGTCTGCCTGCGCGATGGCGCGTTGCAACAGCGCCGTATCCGTGGTTGGCGGCAACAGCACTCCCGCTTCTCCGGCATACACAATCAATCCCACGCGCTCACCTTGCAGGTGGGGCAACCAGTCCAGCAGTTCGAGACGCGCTCGGGTCAGTCGATCCGGCGCATACGATTGTTCACGCGCTTCAGCCCGTGGAAAACCGGCGTTTCCTTGAGGGGTAATGTCGGTGGCGCGCATCGAGGCCGACACATCCAGCACCACCATCACGGTCAGCAGGTGGCGGAGGATAGCCTGGCCATCGCGCAACTCAAGTGGCATGCGCGGCCCGGCAGCAGCCAGCGCCAGCAACAGCCAGGCAAGCGCATGCGCCCAGCCGCGCACGCCCGATGACGAACCCGTGCCTGGCACGCTCGCCGCCCAGGGCAGCAACTCGACATCGGCATAGCGCAACAAGCGGGCACGCCGCCGATGGCGCCACCAGGCGAACAGCAGCGGCACCGCCGCCAGCCATAACCACAGCGGCTCGCGCCAGTGCAGATTCTGCAGCGTGTCCATCATGCCGAATGCCTCAACGTGAGCCAGCGCGCACTGACCAGTGCAGCGGCGGCCAGCGCGAGCAGCACCCAGTACCACTCGCGCACCTGACGGTGTTGCACGGGGTTGGACAGGGTAGGCTCGAGTTGGCTGATCGCACGGATCACACGCGTGGCATCGTCGGCACTGCCGATGGCGAAATGCTGCCCCTGGGTCAGACGAGACAGGTCGGCCAGATCGGGCTGCGGGTCCGGGTCGATGTGTGCAATACGCCCCGCCGCAAACGGATCGCTGCCAAATTGCAGGGTGTGGATCGCCACCCCGGCCTGGCGGGCGACCGCAAGGGATTCGGCAGGCGTCAACGATCCGGCGTTATTGTCTGCGCCGTCGCTCACCAGAATGATGGCCGGACGCAGGCGGCGCGTGCGCACCTGCTTCAGCGCCATCCCGAGCGCATCGCCGAGCGCAGTATCCGGGCCGGCCATGCCAACCTGAAGACGCTGAATCTGGGCAATGGCATGAGCGCGGTCGAAGGTCGGCGGGGTCAACGTCGCCACCTCGCTGCCGAATACGATGACACCGAAACGGTCACCCGGGCGCCCTTCGATGAAATGTGTCAGCGTGTCTTTCAACACCGTCATGCGTTCGACTTCACGACCGGCCTGCTTGAAATCACGGATGCTCATGGTGAGGGAGGTGTCGATCAGCAGCACCATGTCGCGCCCTTCGGGCGGCGGCGTGATCCAGTCACCCCGTTCGCGCGGTTGCGCCAAGGCCAGCACCAGCAGCGCAAACGCCAATCCGCGCAACATGACCGGGCGGCGCAGGCTGGGCGCAGGCAAACGGCCCACTTCAACCAGCGGCAAGGCCGGGTGGTTGAACACCACGGCAGGCGATTCCCCGTGCGTGCGGCGCCAGGCCAGCCACACCCAGCCCACCAGCGGCAGCATCAGCAGCAACCAAAGCGGCTGCGCCAGCTCAAGCATGACGTTTCCACTGGCGAGCGGTTTCGCACAAGGCCGCCAGCCCTTCGTATGCATCCGGCGGCGAGGGTGCAAAACGCATGTGCGCCAGGGTATCCGCCCAGTCAGACCAGTCGGCCGGATCGAGCCCAGGCGGGCACATTTTTGCATCCACGCGTGACAGATGAAATTGAACCCGCACCCAGCTATCGAGGTGTTCGGCAAGCAGCGGCAGCGTGTTCTGTCGCTGGGCCACGGCGGTGGAAATTTTCTTCAATGCGCGCGCCGGTCGGCGCCGATACCATACCAGCCAGACGACCAGCGCAATGCCGGCCACCATGAGCAGCCCGCCTGCCCACATCAACAGGGGCAGGCCGCTTCCGCCCGCCGCCCCATCGGGCGCGACCGGAACGACGATGCCCGCCAGTTCATTTCGCGGGTCAGCCATGCGCCAGCAGCGAGACCAGATCATCGGTCTCGCTGTTCACGATTTGATGCTGCACCCCGGCGCGGGCCAGGCTGACCGCCTGCGCGTCGAGACGTCGGGCAAATGCCGCCTGACATCTACTACGCGCTGAGGCCTGCGCGGTGTCCAGCCATACCGCCTGCCGGCTGGCCATGTCATGGAAACGCGCCAGACCCAGATCAGGCAGGCTGCGTTCTGCAGCATCGACAATCTGAATCGCCCATACGTCGAAACGTGACGCCAGCCGGGCCAGCGCCGACTCGTGCACAGCGGCAAGCCAAGCAAAGTCGCTGATCAGCACCAGCCGGGCGCCGCGTGGCAGGCTTGCTTCCAGCATCGCCAAACGATCGGTCTGACGTAACGAATCGGTTGGCGCGGGATCGGTCAGAGGTGGGCATGGCGCGCCCGCCTGTTCGATCAACGCGAGCGCCGCCGACCGGCCATGGCGCGCAGGCAGGGTTTCGTCCTGGTGGTCCCACAGCATGGCGCCCATTACGCCATTTTGTCCGGTTGCAGCAAATGCCAATATCGATGCCACCCGCGCTGCCTGCGTGACCTTGAGCCGGCGGCGCGTACCAAAACGCATCGTTGCGCCACGATCCACCACCAGATGCACGGCCGGCTGACGCTCTTCACGGTAGATTTTGAGATGCGGGCGCCCGGTGCGTGCGGTGGTGCGCCAATCCATGTCGCGTATGTCGTCGCCCGGGCTGTACAGGCGCGACTCCTCGAAATCCAGCCCGCGCCCGAGCCAGCGCGACGCCCAGTCACCGGCATGGTGATCGTGCACCTCGCGCACCGGCAACTGCGCCAGCAGGCTGGCCTGCTCGGCCAGCGCGGCAATATCGGTCGCTGAAATCAGCGGCAAGTGAACACCTGAATCTGATTGGCCCGGCTGCGTATCCAGGTGCGGAAACCATCCACGCCACCCCAGATTGAGCGACCGGGCAAAATGTGCAGCGCGAAGTATCACGGCGCAGGCACTGCCTCGATCAGCCCGGCAATCAACGCATCACGACTGAGTTTTTGCAGGCGTGCATCGAGACTCAAGGTGATGCGATGACGCAGGCAATCGGCCGCCAGTTCACGCACATCATCCGGCGTCACAAAATCCCGCCCGCGCAGATAAGCGGCTGCCGCCGATGCATGTAACAAAGCCAGCGAGGCGCGCGGGCTGGCGCCCACCTCCACCGCCTGCGCCCAGTCTGTGCGCCACTCACCGGGCGCGCGCGTCGCCCGCACCAGCGCCACGATATAGGCCTCCACCGCGTCCGCAATATGGACCTGCCGCACCTCCTCGCGCGCCGCCAGCACCGTCGCGGCATCAATCACCGCTGCCAGTGGCGCGCGCCCGGCAACCGCGGGGTGCGCGCGATCGCGCCGCAGAATATCCAGCTCTTCTGCGTGGTTCGGGTAATTCAGTGACACATGCATCAAAAAGCGATCGAGCTGCGCTTCCGGCAGCGGATACGTGCCCGCCTGCTCCAGCGGGTTTTGTGTCGCCATCACCATGAACAGCGGCGGCAGCGGACGCGTCACCCCGCCCACCGTGATCTGATGCTCCTGCATCGCCTCCAGCAACGCTGCCTGCACCTTGGCGGGTGCGCGGTTGATTTCGTCGGCGAGAATGATTTCGTGAAACAGCGGCCCTG
>JBBQDI010000009.1:0-12291 GCA_038319505.1 Burkholderiales bacterium | reverse complement strand
GAAGTAAAACACCGATTTTCCCGGAAACCCACCCCTTTACTCAAGCTAAAATTGACCACAGCCACTTAGCCCATGTATAGTCTCGCTTCTCCGAAATGCAGCCGTTATGCATAAATAGGATTTCGGGGTGTAGCGCAGCCCGGTAGCGCGCCTGCTTTGGGAGCAGGATGTCAGGAGTTCGAATCCCCTCACCCCGACCACCCCATATAATAGTGCCCGATGAAAGAATCTCTGCCCGTAGCTCAACCGGATAGAGCACCAGCCTTCTAAGCTGGGGGTTACAGGTTCGATTCCTGTCGGGCAGACCAAGGTTTTTCGTTGTCAGTTCATCTGACAACACCAATGGTGGACGTAGCTCAGTTGGTAGAGTCCAGGATTGTGATTCCTGTTGTCGTGGGTTCGAGCCCCATCGTCCACCCCATCCAATGTCTTAATAAAACAGCCTCCCAGGCTGTTTTATTTTTTCTGCTGCTTACGCTTAATGCAACTCACCCCATTTTGTTCTACACCCTTCAATTTGTGACGGGCGTAAAACGAACGCGATGGGAAGCTTCAGGTCGTTTTTTCCCTTGGTAACAACAATACCTGCTAAAAAGTATAAGAAAGCTGCGATCGAAGGATGACGGGTTGAAGGCCTGAAAGGTTGCGGTAATCAGTTTCGGTAAATGCAAACCACAATGGCCAGCGCAACGCTGCCCATCGAGTTCGAACGAGGAGATTGCAATAACTATCAAAGAGTTTGGGTTTTCGCCGCGCACACGAAATTCACTGCGTAACGACAAGGATACCGAGTTGCTGCGTGCTGAATTGTTCAGCATCGAGCAACTGAAGCGTCACGCGGTCACGCTGGCGGGACAGCATAAAATCGATCCAAATCCAGGACCTGACAAGTTACTGCCACGACTGGCAGACAACGCGCGCGTTTTGCTGGCGGCGTATGACGTCGTAACAGCCGCTGTTACACCGGGACAGAGGATCGTACCAGCCGAGGCCTGGTTGCTCGACAACTTCTATCTGATCGAGCAGCAGATCGGGCTGGCGCGGCGGCACCTGCCACGCGGGTACAGCCGGCAGTTACCGCGACTGGCGAGTGGCCCGTCAGCGGGCTTCCCCCGAATCTATGACCTGGCGTTGGAACTGATCTCGCACATGGACGGGCGTGTCGACAGCGACAACGCAACCCAATTCATCGCCGCCTACCAGACTGCCGAACCCTTAAAGATCGGTGAGCTGTGGGCATTCCCGATCATGCTGCAGTTGGCGCTGCTGGAAAACCTGCGCCGCGTTGGCTTGCGTATCGCCCGTCGGCGCGAGGACATCGACGCCGCCATCACCTGGGCCGATCGCATGCTCGCGACGGCAGAAAGCGAACCCAAACAGCTTATCCAGTTGCTGGCCGAGTTTGCCAGTGCCGATGTGCCCCTGACCGCGCCGTTTGTGGAGGAGTTTTACGCACGGCTTCAGGCGCAGGGACCTGCCATGGCGTTCGTTCAAACCTGGGTCGAGCAAAAACTGCTCGACCAGGGCGTGACGGCAACGCAATTGTCGGAGGCGGCCGGCCGCACGGCCGCGACCAACCAGATATCCATAGCCAACAGCATCGGGAGCCTGCGCTTTATCGGTGCAATGGACTGGAGGGATTTCGTCGAGTCGCTCAGTATCGTCGAACAGGCCTTGCGTGAAGATCCGGCAGAGATGTACACCAGCCAGGATTTTGCCACGCGCGACCGCTACCGGCATGTCATCGAAGACCTGTCGAGGCGCAGCGCGCGCAGTGAGTGGGCGGTGGCACGCGAAGCCATAGCGCTCGCGCAGACTGCGGCAGAGCGATTAAGCAGCCATGACCGCAGCGCGCATGTCGGTTACTACCTGATCGATCATGGACGGCCTGATCTGGAGCGTGCGGTCGGCTTCCGTTTGCCGTGGAAACTGCTGGCCAGCCGGGCGAGCCGGCGCTTCCGCCTGTTTCTGTATCTCAGCCCGATTTTTCTGCTCAGCGCGCTGGCGACTGCGGGGGTGCTTTACGGTTTCAATGGAGTCGAGTTGGGTGACTGGCGCACCTGGTTTTTTGCGATCGCCGGCCTGATCGGCGGCTCGGCGCTTGCTGTCCCGCTGGTGAACCAGCTGGTTACGCTCCTCCTGCCACCGCGCGTGTTGCCCCGACTGGATTTCTCGAAGGGCATTCCGGATCGTCACCGTACCATGGTGGTGGTGCCCACCCTGCTCAGTCGACCGCAAGAAATTGATGCGCTTCTCGAAGCGCTGGAGATCCGCTATCTCGGCAATCGCGATCCCAATCTGTTCTTTGCCCTGCTGACGGACTTCCGCGACGCACCCGAGCAAAACCTGCCAGACGATGACGCTTTACTCGCGTATGCGCGCGCAGCAGTCCAGACGCTCAACGAGACCTACCATGAAGACCGGCCGAGCATTTTCTATCTGTTTCACCGACCGCGGGTGTGGAACCCTGTCGAACGGGTGTGGATGGGCTACGAGCGCAAGCGCGGCAAGCTGGAGCAGTTCAATGCCTTGCTGCGGGGTGGCGCGCAAACAGCTTTCTCGGAGATAGTCGGCGATGCCTCCATCCTCGGTTCGATCCAGTACGTCATCACCCTGGATACCGACACGCAACTGCCCCGCGACTCCGCTCGCACCCTGATAGGCAACCTCGCGCATCCGCTCAATCGGCCGGTGTATGACGCCGACAAGGGCCGCATTGTCGAAGGCTACGCAATCCTGCAGCCGCGCGCCTCGATCAGCCTCACCAGTGCAGGCCAGTCACGTTTTACCCAGCTGTTCGCGGGCGAGTCAGGCATCGATCCCTACACGCGCGAAGTGTCGGATGTGTACCAGGATATTTTCGGCGAGGGATCGTTCATCGGCAAAGGCATCTACGACGTGGACGCGTTTCGGCAGGCCGTCGATGGACGCTTTCCGGAGAACCTCATTCTCAGTCACGACTTGCTGGAAAGCGGCTATGCGCGTTCGGCGCTGGTGACCGATATCGACCTCATCGAAGAACATCCGGCCAGTTATGCCATCGAGGCCAGTCGGCGGCATCGCTGGATACGCGGCGACTGGCAGCTTGCCGGCTGGCTGCTCCCGCGCGTGCCCGGACCGACCGCACCGCCTGGAACGAAAGCGAAACGCCAACCCAACCCGCTCAGCGCGTTGTCAGTGTGGAAACTGTTCGACAACCTGCGACGCAGCCTGGTATCGCCGGCGCTGCTTGCGCTGCTGGCAGGGGGGTGGCTGTTGGGTCTGGGGTCTGCGTGGTTCTGGACGCTGCTGGTCACGGGTGTGGTGGTGGTGCCCACCTTGCTGGGGACCGTGATTGACCTCATCCGCAAGCCCAAAGAGCGGGATGGGCTGGTGCACCTGATCCTGACCGGCAAGTCTGCGGGGCGGCCACTCGCGCTCGCTTTGCTGACGCTGGCGCTGCTGCCCTACGACGCGCTGATTTGCCTGGATGCGATCGTGCGCTCGGGCGTGCGGATGTTGGTTACTCGCCGTGGCTTGTTGCTCTGGCAACTGCGCGCCTACTCAATTCGTAACGCAAGACGGTCGCTAGCCGATTTTTTCAAGGAGATGTGGATCGCGCCGGTTCTGGCGCTCATGCTGACCTCGGTTTTGATTGGCGTCTGGCCACTATGGCAAGGCCGCTCGGCGGAGTGGTTCGTCTGGGCCCCCGTCCTGCTGCTGTGGCTCGTGTCACCCGTCATCGGTTGGTGGATCAGCCTACCGCTGGTCACCCCCGCCCCGGATTTGACCGGCGATCAACGCGCATTCCTGCGCACGTCGGCGCGGCGAACCTGGCGCTTCTTCGCGGATTTCGTCGGCCCGGAAGACAACTGGTTGCCGCCCGACAACTTCCAGGAGTATCCATCGCCGGCCATCGCCTCGCGTACCTCGCCCACCAACATCGGCATGGCGCTGCTGTCTGACCTCGCCGCACACGATTTCGGCTACCTGTCAGCCGGAGAATTCCTGCGGCGCGTTGAAAACACCCTGACCTCGATGGAAAAGCTGGAACGCTACCGTGGCCATTTCTACAACTGGTACGACACCCACACGCTGCAACCATTGCGGCCGCAATATGTCTCGTCGGTAGACAGCGGCAACCTGGCCGGCAGCCTGCTCACCTTACAGGCCGGACTGGTCGAGTTGAAAGATCAGCCCGTGCTGCCCGCCAACGCGTTTCAGGGACTGCACGACACCTTGCAGGTGCTTGCCGAACACCTGCCCGCAACCCCCGTCCCGGATCTTGCGAACAAAATCAAGCTTCTGCAGGACACCCTCCGCACCCTCACTGCAAACGGGCCACCTCAGACACTGGCTGCCGCCGAAGGCTTGCTCAATGACATCCACCAGACTGCCGGTGGGCTGGTTGCATGGCTGCCCGCAGATTGCGATATCGATGGTGAACTCTATTATTGGGCGCAGGCATTCGACCAGCAAGCCCACGCACTTCGAGATGAGCTTGGATTCCTGGTACCCGAGCCGCAGCACTTTGGCACCGTCCCGACCCTGACGGAACTGGTCAGAGCAAGCATTGCCAGCCACAAAGCAGGGACAGCCGTATCCCCTTTCAAGGGCGCGTTGGAACGACTCAAGACAATCAATGCGTTGGTGGATCGTTGCCGCGACCTGGCGGTGATGGATTTTGAGTTTCTCTACGACACGTCGTGTGGCTTGCTGGCCATCGGCTATGACGTCAGCGAACGCCGCCGCGACCCATCCTGCTACGACCTGCTGGCATCCGAAGCGCGCCTGGCCAGCTTCCTGCTCATCGCGCAGGGACAGGTCCCGCAAAAGCACTGGTTCTCGCTCGGCCGTCTGCTCACCAGCCATGGTGGGGCCGTGAGTTTGATTTCATGGAGCGGCTCGATGTTCGAGTACCTCATGCCGCAACTGATCATGCCGAGTTACGAAAACACCTTGCTGGAACAAACCTGCAAGGCCGCGGTGTCGCGCCAGATCGAATACGGCCACCAACGCGCGGTGCCATGGGGCATTTCCGAGTCCTGCTATAACGCCACCGATATGCACCAGGTCTATCAATATCGGGCGTTTGGCGTGCCCGGTCTGGGCTTCAAGCGCGGGCTGGGAGACGACCTGGTCATCGCCCCCTACGCCAGCGCACTGGCGCTGACCGTGATGCCGCAGGAAGCGTGTCGCAATCTGCAGACGCTGGCCACCCAGGGTTTCATCGGCGGCTATGGGTTCTACGAAGCGATCGACTACACCCCGTCGCGCGTGCCGCGGGGCAAGCATCACGCCATCGTGCGCTCATTCATGGCGCATCACCAGGGCATGAGCCTGCTCGCCTTTGTGCATGTATTGCTCGACCAGCCGATGCAGCGCCGATTCATGTCCGACCCGCTTGCACAGGCGACGCAATTATTGCTGCAGGAGCGAGTACCCAAGAAGGGCGCGACCTTGCACCCGCACGCAGCTGAAGTGAGCGCCGCCGCGCGCCCCGCCGAAGAAGCGGGCGCAAACATGCGCGTGTTTACCGACCCGAACACGCTGATACCCGAGGTGCACCTGCTGTCCAACGGCAGCTACCACGTCATGGCGACCCATGCCGGCGGTGGCTACAGCCGCTGGCGCGACCTCGCCGTCACCCGCTGGCGCGAGGACGCTACCTCCGATGACCGGGGCACCTTCATCTACCTGCGCGACCGCGACACCGGACGCTATTGGTCAAGCGCGTATCAACCCACCCTGCAGAAAGCCGATCACTACGAGGCGATCTTCGTGCAGGCGCGCGCAGAATACCGGCGGCTCGATCAGGCAATCGAAACACACACCGAGATCAGCGTGTCGCCGGAAGACGACGTCGAGATTCGCCGCGTCACCCTCACCAATCATTCAGCCCGGCGCCGTCATATTGAGGTGACGAGTTACGCGGAGGTCGTGCTGGCGCCCCTGGATGCCGACCTCGCCCACCGCGCGTTCAGCAACCTGTTCGTGCAAACCGAAATCCTGCCCGAACGGCAGGCAATCCTCTGCACGCGACGCCGCCGCACCCCGGAGGAGCAGGTGCCGTGGATGTTTCATTTGCTGGCCGCCCCCGGTGCGGTGGCCGACGCGCCATCTTACGAAACGGACCGCGCCCAATTCATCGGTCGGGGTCGAACCGTGGCCAACCCCGTGGTGCTGAATAGTCCTGACAGCCCGAAAACCTTGTCAAATACCGATGGCCCGGTGCTCGACCCCATCGTCGCGATCCGCCGCACCCTCACCCTGTCACCCGACGAATCGGCGACGGTGCAGATCATCTCGGGTGTCGCAGACACGCGCGAAGAAGCCTTGGCTTTGCTTGAGAAATATTGTGACCGCCACTTCGTCGAGCGTGCCTTTGAAATGGCCTGGTTCCAGAGCCAGGAAGTGTTGCGCCACCTCAACGCAAATGAAGCCGATGCACAGATCTATGGCCGTCTGGCGAGCTCCGTCATTTACGGCAATGCCTTGCGCCGTGCCGCGCCCAGCGTCATTGCCCGCAACCAGCTGGGGCAGTCCGGGCTGTGGCGTTTTGCCATCTCGGGCGATCTGCCGATCGTCCTGCTGCGCATCGGCGACCTGAATCGAATCGACATGGTCAAGCAGGCACTGCAAGCCCATGCCTATTGGCGGATGAAGGGCCTGGCTTCCGACCTGGTGATCGTCAACGAAGATTTCTCGGGTTATCGGGCGGTGTTGCACGACCAGATCATGGGGCTGATCAACGCGGGCCCCGACGCGCAAATCATCGACAAACCGGGTGGCGTCTTCGTGCGCCGCGCAGAAGAGCTTTCAGAGGATGATCGGGTCCTGCTGCAGACGGTCGCCCGCATCGTGTTCAGCGATACGGCCGAGACCCTGATCGAGCCCTTGGAACGCCGCGTATCGGCAGAGCGGGTGTCGGACCTGCTGGAACCCCGGCTGCAACCGGCCGACGAACCGGTCAGCCCCCTATTGCCGCGCGAACGTATTTTCTGCAACGACCTGGGCGGATTTACGCCCGACGGGCGCGAATATGTCGTCACCCTCGAACCCGGGCAAAGCACGCCGGCGCCATGGGCCAATGTCATCGCCAGCCCGCACATCGGAACCGTGGTGAGCGAAAGCGGGGGCGCCTATACCTGGGTAGAAAACGCGCACGAGTTCCGGCTCACCCCCTGGCACAATGATCCGCTCTCCGACAGCAGCGGCGAAGCACTCTACATTCGCGACGAGGAGACCGGTGCGTTCTGGTCGCCGACGCCGTTGCCTGCCCGCGGCCAGACCGGGTATGTGTGCCGGCACGGGTTTGGCTACAGCGCATTCGAGCATTACGAAGCCGGCATCGCTTCTGAAATGTTTACCTACGTCGCCATGGACGCACCGGTGAAGTTCGTGGTGGTCAAGTTGCGCAACCATTCTGGGCGTGCACGCAAGTTGTCATTGACCGGTTACTGGGAGCTGGTGCTCGGTGAGTGGCGACACACCAATATGATGCACATCGTGACCGAAATAAATCCGCACAGCGCGGCGTTGTTTGCCCGCAATGCGTATGGGCGTGAATGCGCCAATCGGGTCGTCTTTGCGCATGTCAGTGAGCGCGCGCAATCGGTGACCGGAAACCGGACCGAATTCATTGGCCGCAACGGCTCGCTGGCCCGCCCCGCGGCCATGCGCCGCAAGCGCTTGTCTGGCAAGACTGGGGCGGGCCTCGATCCCTGCGCCGCGATCCAGACCCCCATCGAACTGGACGACGGGGAAGAACGCGAGATCGTGTTCGTCTTCGGCGCGGCCCGAGACGACAACGAAGCGCAGTATTTCATCGAGCGATTCGGCGGAACAGCGGGTGCACGACAGGCACTGGAAACGGTGTGGGGATATTGGAATCACACTCTGGGCGCGGTGCATGTGGAAACACCGGATCCGGCACTGGACGTCATGGCCAACGGATGGCTGCTTTACCAGACACTTTCAAGTCGACTCTGGGGCCGCAGCGGCTATTACCAGTCCGGCGGCGCCTACGGTTTCCGCGATCAATTGCAGGACACCATGGCGCTGGTCCATGCGACCCCCTGGCTCGCCCGTGAGCAGTTGATCCGCTGCGCCGAGCACCAGTTTCTCAAGGGGGATGTGCAACACTGGTGGCACCCGCCCGGCGGACAAGGCGTACGCACCCATTTCTCCGACGATTACCTGTGGCTGCCGTATGCAACCTGTCGTTATGTGCTGGCGACCGGTGATACCGGTGTGCTCGACGAGTCTGTGCATTTCCTCGAAGGCCGCGAGTTGAATCCGGAAGAAGAGGCTTACTACGACCAGCCACAACGCTCAACTGAAGCGGCCAGCCTCTATGAACATTGCGTGCGCGCCATCAAACATGGGCTGCGTTTTGGCGAGCATCACCTGCCGTTGATGGGATGCGGCGACTGGAACGATGGCATGAATCTCGTCGGTCGTGACGGCAAGGGCGAGAGCGTTTGGCTGGCGTGGTTTCTGTATGACAACCTGCAACAGTTTGCCAGCCTGGCGCATAGCCGGGACGACACGGCCTTTGCCGAAATGTGCACCGACCAGGCGTCTCAGCTACTCGGCAACATTGAGGCCCAGGCCTGGGACGGTGGCTGGTATCGACGCGCCTATTTTGATGATGGCACGCCCCTGGGTGCGTCCATCAATGAAGAATGCCAGATCGATTCGATCAGCCAGAGTTGGGCCGTCATCTCGGGTGGCGGCGATTCCGAACGCGCCAGCCAGGCGATGGAAGCAGTCAACACACACCTGGTAAGGCGTGATACGCAGATCATCCAGCTGCTCGATCCGCCCTTCGACACATCAGATATGGAGCCCGGTTATATCAAGGGCTATGTACCCGGTGTGCGCGAAAACGGCGGCCAATATACCCATGCGGCAATCTGGGCCACGACGGCGTTTGCCATGATGGGGGACCGGGACCGTGCGTGGGAATTGTTCGGCATGCTCAATCCCATCCATCATGGCAGTCAGCCTTCGGAGATCGAACGCTACAAGGTCGAACCGTACGTCATGTGCGCGGACATTTACGCGGTGTCGCCGCACACAGGCCGCGGCGGCTGGACCTGGTACACCGGAGCGGCTGGCTGGATGTACCGGCTCACCGTGGAAACCCTGCTGGGCCTGCATCTGGAAGGGGATCATCTGCGCATTGCACCGTGTATCCCGGCCGATTGGGAATCGTACAAAATCCAATACCGTTATCGCGATACGGTCTACCACATCAGCCTCAGGCAGGTCAGTGAACAGCTGCAGCATGCAATCCGGGTCACGGTGGACGGTGTCGTGATCAATGGGGCAGGCAAGGCAGGGCAACCGCAAGGCATGATCCCGCTTGTGGACGACCGGCAGGATCATCACGTCGAGGTGGCATTGCGGAAAACACAGGGGGAATAGTGTGGCTCTTGCCCATGTTCCCAACAGGCCGTTCGCAAAGGGCGCTTTCGATCATACGCAACTGTCATGCAGGGTTGATGATTTGATAGACTGACAGGCTGCCAGCGTCACCAACGACCCGCGATCATCTTCGCGGACACGCGAGTGTGACAGATGGCATATGTTCGGAAACGAACAGATGATTAAGGATAATTTCTTAATCATCTCAGTTGACAGGGTTAGGCTGCCTGTTGGCCGAATGGTGAAGATAAAGTTACTTGTCGGCCAAGCGCGCTTTTCGGCGCGCTTTAATGACGCCTACGGAGACCCTATGAAATCCGCCCGATGCCCCGGCGTCAAACCATCCACCAAGGTGCCGACTCGGGTCAAACCCACGTCGCCTCCCGCCCGAAGCATGGTCGGCACACTCGGTCCGACACAGGCCGTGTTGCAAGCTTGCGCACTGGATGTGCCCGCTGCATGAAGTCCGATCAATCCCCCCCCATGGCGGACGCGAATGAGGAAATTGTCGCGTTAGTCGAGACCCTGAACCAGGTCGAGCAACGCCTGGGGGAACTGACGGCCGGCGAAGTGGATACGGTGACTGACCGCGACGATCGGACGCTATTGTTGCGGCGCGCCCAGAATCTCATGCGACACAACGAGGCCGCCATCCTCAATGCGCTGCCCGCCAATATCGCCTTGCTCGATCCCCAGGGGGTCATCATCTCGGTCAACAAGGCGTGGCAGCAATTTGCCCTCGCGAATGCAATCCAGGCATCAGAACACGGGGTCGGCGCAAATTACCTCGCGATATTCGATGGTGCACGGGGGGCTGACGCAGCCGAAGCACACCAGGCCGCTGCCGGCATTCGGTCGGTGCTGACTGGCGCGTCAAAGCGCTTTGCAATCGAATACCCCTGTCCTTCACTCACCGAACAGCGCTGGCTCAAAATAGCTGTAACTCCACTGTCCGATGACCAACTGGATGGCGTGGTCGTCATGCACCTGGACATCACGGCGCGCCGGGCCGCCGAAGCGAAAATGCTGCGGCACACGCATCTCTATGCCGCACTCAGCCAGTGCAACGAGGCCATCGTGCGCAGCACCAGCGAGGAGGCGTTATTCCAGAAAATATGCCGCACCGCAGTGCAGTACGGCGGCATGAAAATGGCATGGGTCGGCCTGATTGACCCTGAGACCCTGAGCGTGAAGCCGGTTGCCAGTTTCGGTGATGACACCGATTATCTGAAAGACCTGAATATCTCGTCGGCTGCCGACAGCCCGACCGGGGGGGGGCCGACCGGCACTGCCCTCCGCGAGAAGCAGCCGTTCTGGTGTCAGCATTTCATGCGTGACCCAGCAACCGAGCCTTGGCATGCGGCCGCCGCACGCGCCGGCTTCGCCGCATCAGCCTCGCTGCCGCTATACAGGAAAGACAGGGTCGTCGGCGCTTTCACGCTGTATTCCGGCGTCGTCGACGCTTTCGATGAACCGGCGCGCGACCTGCTGGTTGGAATGGCGGCAGATATCAGTTTTGCACTCGATAACTTCGTCAGCGAATCCGAGCGCAAGCGCTCCGAAGAATTGCTGAAAAACATGGCGGCGAAATACCATACCGTGTTCGAACTGTCTACCGATGCGATCATGCTGCTCAATGAAAAAGGCTTTTTCGATTGCAACGAGGCCACCCTGCGGATGTTCGGCTGCCCCACTCACAACGACTTCATTAGCAAACATCCTGGCCAGCTTTCTCCGCCCACCCAGCCCGGCGGGGAAGATTCGATGATCTTGGCCAACCAGCGCATCACCACGGCATACAAGAATGGCAGCAACCGGTTCGAATGGATGCATAGCCGGCTTGATGGCGCCGAGTTTCCCGCCGAGGTATTGCTGACCGTCATGGAACTGGACGGCAAACCGGTGCTGCAAGCCGTTGTTCGCGATATCACCGAACGCAAGGAAGCAGAAGCCAGGATTTCACACCTCAACCGCGTATATGCCGTGTTGAGTGGTATCAACGCGCTGGTCGTGCGCGCAATTGACCGCGACGAGCTGTTCCGGGAAGCGTGCCGGATCGCGGTCGAAGCAGGCGGTTTTCGAATGGCCATGTTATGCGTCGTGGATCCGCAGACTTCAAGGATTGTCCCGGTCGCCTCGGCGGGCAAGGACAAGTCGATTCTGACCAGCATCCAAACCCTCCTGGCTTCGGGTGCGGATGTGTCAAACACCATGGTCGCACGGGCGATCAGCGGAAAAACGGTCATCGTTTCCAACGATTCGCAAGATGATCCTCAGGTACTGCTCGGCCAGCAGTACGCCGAAAGCGGCGTCCGCTCAATGGTGGTTTTGCCGCTGATTGTCGAGGGTGAAGCGGAAGGCGCACTCGTGCTGTATTCCCACGAGACTGACTTCTTTCAGGAAGACGAAATGCAGCTGTTGACCGAACTGACGGGCGACATCGCATTCGCAATTGATCACATCAAAAAACAGGAACGGCTCAATTACCTCGCCTACTACGACGTACTTACCGGCCTCGCCAACCGCACGCTGTTTCTCGAGCGGGTAGCGCAATACATGCGCAGCGCGGTCAGCGGCGGACACAAGCTTGCCGTAGGCCTGATCGACCTGGAGCGGTTCAAGAACATCAACGACAGCCTCGGTCGGCAGGCCGGCGACAAACTGTTGAAGCAGGTGGCGGAATGGCTGGCTCTCAAAATAGAGGATACCAACCTGTTGGCGAGAATAGATGCAGACCATTTTGCCATCGTTCTGCCAACAGTAAAATCAGATGGCGACCTGGCAATGCTGATCGAGAAATTGTTGGCCGCTTTTCTGCTGCATCCATTCCGATTGAATGACGCCGTGTTTCGCATCAGTATCAAGATCGGCATCGCGTTG
>JBBQDI010000008.1:0-12341 GCA_038319505.1 Burkholderiales bacterium | reverse complement strand
TGCAACATGTTCGAGCCGCAGGTGGTGGGCCAGCCATCGGTGCAGAAGATGTCCTTGTGTGCGATCGGCACGCCGGTGAGCGCGCCGGCATGGCCCGCAGCACGCAGGGCATCGGCGGCGGCGGCCTCGGCCAGCGTCTTGTCGGCATCCACCGTAATGAAGGCGTTGAGGGACGGATTCAATGCGGTGATGCGGTCGAGATACTGCTGGGCAAGCTCACGGCTGGAAATCTGCCTGGCGGCGAGCTGCGCGGCGAGCGCGGAAAGGCTTGCGTCGGACATGATGGTTTATTCGATGACTTTGGGGACGAGATACAGGCCATTTTCGACGGCTGGGGCCACCGCCTGGAAGGCGGCATGGCGATCGGTTTCGGTCACAACGTCATCGCGCAGGCGCTGAAAGACCTCCTGCGCGTGGGCCATGGGCCTGACGCCGACGGTATTGACCGCCTGCATGGTGGCGATCAGATCGAAAATGGTATTGAGTTGGCCTTGCGTGGTCTGCGCCTGCGCATCGTCTATTTCAATGCGCGCAAGGCGGGCGATGCGCTTGACGTCGTCCGTGGAAAGGGACATGAAAACACCTGATGACTTACGGGAATGAAGCCTGTTAGGGTATCATAGCCCCCTTGTTTTTTCTGCCCTTTCGCCCGCCTGATGCGGGCGCTGACGCCACCATGTTCAAGTTCCTGACCAGCTACTTTTCCACCGATCTAGCGATCGACCTCGGCACGGCCAACACGCTGATTTACGTGCGTGATCGCGGCATCGTCCTGGACGAACCTTCGGTGGTTTCAATCCGCACCGAGATGCCGGGCGGCAAGCGTACCGTGCAGGCGGTGGGCACCGAAGCCAAGAACATGTTGGGCCGCACGCCGGGCAACCTGCAGGCGATCCGGCCGATGAAGGATGGCGTAATCGCCGATTTCACCGTGACCGAGCAGATGCTCAAATATTTCATCAAGAAGGTGCACGATACCCGCATGATGCGCCCCAGTCCGCGCATCATCATTTGTGTGCCGTGTGGCTCGACCCAGGTGGAGCGCCGCGCGATTCGCGAATCGGCGATCGGCGCGGGCGCGCGCCAGGTGTATCTGATCGAGGAGCCGATGGCGGCGGCGATTGGCGCCGGCATGCCGGTGGCCGACGCGACCGGCTCGATGGTGGTCGACATCGGCGGGGGGACCACCGAAGTCGGCGTGATCTCGCTCGGCGGCGTGGTTTACGCCAATTCGGTCCGGGTGGGCGGCGATCGCATGGACGAAGCCATCATCAACTACATCCGCCGCAACTACGGCATGCTGATTGGCGAAGCGACCGCGGAACGGATCAAGAAACAAATGGGATCGGCCTTCCCCGGCGCTGAAGTGCTGGAAATGGAAGTGAAGGGCCGCAGTCTGGCCGAAGGCGTGCCACGCAGTTTCAATGTGTCTTCCAACGAGATTCTGGAAGCGTTGACCGAACCCTTGAACGCGATCGTGAGCGCAGTCAAACAGGCGCTGGAACAAACCCCGCCCGAACTGGGTTCGGACATCGCCGAGAAGGGCATGGTGTTGACCGGCGGCGGCGCCTTGCTGCGTGACCTCGATCGCCTCCTGATGGAAGAAACCGGCTTGCCGGTGATTGTTGCCGAAGATCCGCTGACTTGTGTGGTGCGCGGTTCCGGCATGGCGCTGGAGAACATGGACAAGCTCTCGACGGTGTTTACTAACGAGTGACAGCAGCCGCTAACGGCATCCCGGGAGAGGGTTGATGGCGACGCCGGGCCAGCTCATGTTCGCACGTCGGCTGGGGCCCGCCACCCGCCTGTTTATCTGGCTGCTGGTCGGTGTGTCCTGTGTGGTGGCCGATACGCGCTATCACGCACTCGATGGCTTGCGTAGCGGCTTTTCCCTGTTAGTCCAGCCGATGCGCGAGATCATGCGCACCCCCGGCGACGTCGCAGCCGAACTGGGTGGTTTCTTTACGCGCCATCGCCGTCTGCAACAAGAACGGGATGCCTTGCTGGCCGAGCGTGCGCCGTTGGCTGTCAGCGTGAATACCGTAAATGAGTTGACACGTGAAAATGCCGAATTGCGCGCCCTGATGCAGTTGCAAACCCGGCCGGGTCAGCAGATCGTGCATGCTGCCCTGCTCTACAAGGGGCATGACTGGTTTTCTCAACGAATCACACTGGATGAAGGCGCCGAGTCGGGGTTGCGCACGGGCCTGCCGGTGGTTGATGCCTCCGGGTTGGTGGGGCAGGTAAGCCGGGTGTACAAAAATGCAAGCGATGTGACACTGGTGAGCAGTCCAGAGCAGCTTACGCCGGTATTCATTGAGCGCACCGGCCAGCGTGGTCTGACCGCGGGCAGTGGGCAGAGCCAACTGGAACTACGTTACATGCCGGCGCAGACGGATATCCGCGCGGGTGATCGCCTGTTGACCTCAGGCATTGACCGGGTCTATCCGGCAGGCATTCCGGTGGCGCGTGTCATCCGGGTCTCTCGTTCCCAAACGACGCCTTATCTACGGGTGGATTGCTTGCCGCTGGCGGGCCTTGACCGGTCCCGTGCCGTGCTGGTGCTGGTCGCTGAACCGCTGATCGCCAAACCATGAACGATACGACTCAAGCTTCCGGAAACTGGCGCCGTATCCTGGGCACCCTGGGCCTGGCGGTGTTGCTGGAGCAGTTGCCATGGATGGGCTGGGCATTGCTCTTGCGGCCGGATTTCGTGCTGATCGGGATACTCTTCTGGGTCCTGCATCAGCCTGCGCGCATAGGGTTCAGTGTGGCATTTTTGCTTGGGCTTCTGGCTGACTTTCAGGATGGGGTGGTGTTTGGTCAGCATGCTATTGCCTATGCGATTGGCGTGCATCTGGTCCTGTTTCTGCGCCTGCGGCTGTTGCAGTTCGATCCGCTCCGGCAGGCGGCACAGCTATTCCCCATTTTGCTGGCCGTGCAGTTAATCGTGTTGCTGGTCGGCTGGTTGGCGGTTCGCCCACCGGCTGGATTGTTGATCCTGATGCCGGTATTGAGCAGTACCGTGCTGTGGTATCTGATTGCCCTGTTTGTGCGCCTGTGGCATGGAAAGGGTTTGCAGGACCAGACATGAGGTTTGTCACACCACTCAAGAATCTGGACCGTGAACTGGCCCGCTTTCATGGTCGATTGAAAGTGGGTGCGTTTTTTGTGGTTGTTCTGGCTGCCGCATTGCTGGGGCGTGGGTTTTATCTGCAGATCATGCAGAACGATTTCTACATTCAGCGTGCCGAAAACAACCGGACTTCGTTGGTGCCGACCGCGCCCAACCGGGGCCTGATTCTGGACCGGAATGATCGCATCCTGGCGGAAAATTATTCGGCCTATACGCTGGAGCTGACGCGGTCACAAACACCAAACCTGGACGCCACGCTGGCCGAGGTGGGCAAGCTGATCGAAATTACGCCGGGGCAGCTGCGGCGTTTCCAGCGCTTGTTGAGCGAATCGCACGAATTTGAAACCGTGCCGCTGAAAAGCAAGCTGACCGACGAGGAGGTGGCCATCCTCGCCGCCAACCGCTATCGCCTGCCGGGGATCGAAGTCAAGGCGCGGCTGTTCCGCAACTATCAGGCCGGTCCCGGTATGGCGCATGTGGTGGGCTTTGTGGGCCGCATCAATGACCGCGAACTGAAGCAGCTGCGCGAAGACAGTCGCGAACAGAACTACAAGGGCAGCGTCCATATCGGCAAGACCGGGCTGGAGCAGAGTTACGAAACGCTGCTGCATGGTCGCACCGGGTTCGATCAGATGGAGACCGATGCCAGTGGCCGCGCGGTGCGCATGTTGTCGCGGATTCGGCCGGTACCGGGCAATGATTTGCGCCTGTATCTCGATCTGGAACTGCAGGCCGTGGCCGAAAAGGCATTTGGCGATTATCTGGGCGGGCTGGTGGCGATCGACCCTCAAACGGGCGGCGTGCTGGCGCTGGTGAGCAAGCCCGGATTCGACCCCAACCTGTTTGTCGACGGGATTGATCCGGATGCCTGGAAAGAGTTGAACGAATCGCCCGAGCGTCCGATGGTGAACCGCGTGCTGCGCGGACTGTACCCGCCGGGTTCGACCATCAAGCCGCTGATGGCACTGGCAGGGCTGGAATTGGGGGTGCGCAAACCCACGGACACCATTTCCGACCCGGGGTATTACACGCTCCCCAACAGTAGTCATCAGTTCCGCGACTGGAAACGCGGCGGACATGGCACCGTCAATCTGCATCTGGCCATCGTGCAGTCGTGTGATACCTACTTTTACCGACTGGCGGTGGACATGGGCATCGACCGCATGCACGACTATCTGGTGAAATTTGGCCTGGGTGAAAAAACGGGTATCGATCTGGTAGGCGAATCGGCTGGTCTGCTGCCGTCGCGCGACTGGAAAAAGCGCCGCTGGAATAAACCCTGGTACCCGGGCGAGACCGTGATTGCAGGGATCGGTCAGGGCTATCATTTGACCACCCCGCTGCAATTGGCGAGGGCGGTCGCCATGATCGCCAACGGCGGCAAGCGGATCGAGCCGCGCCTGGTGCAGGCGGTGCGCGATCCGCTCACGCACGTTTGGCAACCCTTGCCGGTTGCGGTGGACGGCCAGGTGGTGTTCAAGCCGGGCAATCTCGAGGCAGTACGCGCAGCCATGGTTGACGTGATGCGCCCGGGCGGCACAGCGGCGGCGGCGGCGGCGGGCGCCAGTTACGTCATTGCGGGCAAGACCGGCACTGCACAGGTGGTCGGCATCAAACAGGGCGCGCGCTATAACGCCAGCCAATTGTCCCGGCAAAATATTGACCATGCGCTGTTCATCGCATTCGCGCCGGCGGATGATCCCAAAATCGCCATTGCAGTTCTGGTTGAGAACGGCGGACACGGAGGCTCCACCGCCGCGCCGATTGCGCGCGCGGTGATGGATTATTACCTGACCGGAAAACGGCCCGGCGAAGTGAAAATGGAGACAAACGTTGTCGCAGACTAGCCACTGGATCGTGCGCAGGCTGAGCCATCTCGACGGCATTCTGCTGATCCTGGTGCTGTTGTTGCTGGGCATCAGTCTGGCGGTGGTGGCGAGCGCTTCCGGACAAAGCTCCGCCCGCATCAGTGGTCACCTGATCAACATGGGGCTGGCGCTATCTTTGATGGTGGTGATGGCCAACGTGCCGCCCCATCTGCTGTCAAAAGTTGGGCCGCCCCTGTTTGTGGTGGGGGTGCTGCTGCTGATCGGAGTGGCCTTGTTTGGCGATATTCGAAACGGCGCACGGCGCTGGCTCAATTTTGGCGTGGTGGCCTTCCAGCCGTCTGAGCTCCTGAAATTGGCGCTGCCGTTGATGATGGCCTGGTACTTCCAGCGCAACGAAGCGGTGCTGCGCACCAAGCATTTTCTGGTCGGGGGGGCGCTGCTGCTGGTGCCGTTCCTGCTGATTTTGCGCCAGCCCGATCTCGGAACCGCCATGATGATTGGTGCCTCGGGATTCTATTTGCTGTTCTTCGCGGGTTTGCCGTGGAAAGTCATTCTCGGTGGCGCCACGCTCGGTGCGGCAAGTCTGCCTGTGGTGTGGGGGCTCATGCATGATTACCAGCAGCGCCGCGTGTTGACCCTGCTTGACCCTTCGGCCGATCCGCTTGGCGATGGCTACCACATCATTCAATCCACTATCGCGATCGGCTCGGGCGGGCTGTTCGGCAAAGGCTGGACGCACGGCACGCAAAGTCAGCTCGACTTCATTCCCGAGCGCACCACCGACTTTATCTATGCCGTGTTTGGTGAGGAATTCGGGTATCTCGGCGCGATTCTGCTGGTCGGGTTGTACCTGGCCATCGTTACGCGCGGGCTCATCATTGCCGCCCGTGCGCCGACCCTGTTCGGACGGCTGATGGCTGCCACGCTGAGCCTGAATCTGTTCACCTATGTGTTCATCAACATGGGCATGGTGTCGGGCATCCTGCCGGTGGTCGGGGTGCCGCTGCCTTTGATGAGCTATGGGGGAACGGCCATGATCACGCTGCTGTTGGGCGTGGGCATTCTGATGAGTGTGGCGACGCATCGCCAGCTCAATAAATCGTAACGCGATAAAATGCCGCAATGAATACGAATCTGATCCTGGGCCTGGTCACCACTGCCCTTGTGCTGGGTGGCTGCGGAAGCAATCCACCCACTGCCTCCAAAGAAACGCCCCCCATCACGACGACAAAAAAGGGTGGCTACTACCTCGACGATGGTCCTGAGGCCAATCCACCGCCTAATCTGGACGCCGTTCCAGATGCAGTACCGCGCGATGAGCCGTTGCACCGCTTTGCCAACCGAACCTATGTCGCGCTGGGCAACACGTATACCCCGCAAACCGGGCACAGCGCCTATAGCGCAGAAGGTCTGGCCTCGTGGTACGGCCGCCGTTTCCAGGGCAAAAAAACCGCATCGGGCGAACTGTATGACATGTACGCCATGACAGCGGCCCATCCCACCTTGCCGATCCCCAGTTATGCACGGGTGACCTCGCTTGGCAATGGAAAAACCGTGGTGGTACGCATCAACGACCGTGGCCCATTCCACAGCGATCGCATCATAGACTTGTCGTATACCGCCGCGCACAAGCTGGGTTTCCTGGGGCATGGCAGTACGCGGGTGCGGGTGGAAAGCATCGATCCCGCTGCACAGGACAACAAGGACGAAGCGCCCAACGATGGCCTGTTTTTGCAAGTGGGCGCATTTGGTCAGATCGAGAATGCGCAAAAATTGCTGGAACGGATCAAGCGCGAATTGAATATGGATAACGCGCGCGTCCGGATCGTATTGATCGGCACGCTGCATCGTGTACAGCTCGGCCCCTATGCCAGTGAAAACGAGGCGCGCGTGGATCACGACCAGGTGCGTGAACGCCTCGACCTGAATGCGGTCTTGGTCAGACGTGAAAGACAGGAGCGGTCATGAGGATTTTATGGTTATTCTTGGCAATGGCGCTGTCAGCATCGACGTGGGCCGCGCCCAGCGGGGTGTCGGCGCGCGCTTGGGTGTTGATTGATCAGGCCAGCGGACGTGAGTTGGCTGCGAATCAGGCTGACCTGCCCTTGGCCCCCGCCTCACTGACCCAGATGATGACGGCCTATGTGTTGCTGGGTGATATACGCAAGAACAAGTTGAGTTTGGGCGAACTGGTAAGCGTACCGGAAGCCGCCACCCATACTGACGGGGCGCGCGTATTCCTCAAGGCAGGCGACAAGGTCAGCGTCGACACCTTGCTGCAGGCGATGCTGGTGGAGTCGGCCAGTGATGCCACGCTTGCACTGGTGACGGCGACCGACGGCAGCGAAGCGGCGTTTGTCGGGCGCATGAACCATGAGGCCAAGCGGCTGGGCATGACCAAAACCCATTTCATGAATGCCACCGGGTTGACCGAGCCCGGGCATGAATCGAGTGCGCGCGACCTTGCCCTGCTTGGGCGTGCATTGGCGCATGACTTCCCGGGTCGAATGACGTTTTTCAGCAAGAAGGAGCTCGCCGTCAAGGGCATCACCTACTACAACGGCAACCGCTTGCTGTGGCGGGACAGCACGGTGACCGGACTGAAAGTCGGACACACGACTCAGGCCGGCTATTGCATGACGGCATCGGCTCAGCGCGGCAACCAGGGCCGTATCGCAGTGGTGCTGGGCGCACGATCGGATGCGCAACGCACGCAGGATGCCCTGAAACTGCTGAATTATGGGTTTGAAAATTTCGACAGCGTGCGGCTTTATCGTGCGCAGCAGCCTGTCAAAGTGGCCAAGCTCTATCGCGGTTCGCGCGCATTGGTCAGCATGGGTTTCATGCACGATTTCTACCTGCTTACACCGCGCGGCAGTGCGACACGCGTGAAAGCCGAGGTCATCACCCAGCAGCCCATCGTTGCGCCCATCAGCATGGGGCAACGCATGGGCACGCTGCGGCTATCGCTCGACGGCAAACCGCTCGGAGACTTCCCGCTGGTCGCCCTGCATGATGTCGGGGTGGCTGGAATCCTGGGGCGCGGCTGGGATTCGATCCTCCTTTTCTTCTCTAAATGAGCGTTTACCTGAACGGCCAGTTCATGCCGCTTGCCGAGGCGAAGATCCCTGTGCTCGATCGGGGGTTCATTTTTGGCGATGGTGTTTACGAACTGGTGCCGGTGTATTCAGGTCAGCCGTTCCGGCTTGATGACCACCTGCGCCGCTTGCAGGCCAGCCTCGACGGGATCCTGCTGGACAACCCGCATGGGACCGATCAATGGCGTGAATTGATCCTGCAGCTGATTGCCTTGCAGGATTTTGCCGATCAGTCGGTTTATATCCAGGTGACTCGAGGCACCCCCGGATTTGAGCAGCCGCCACGCGACCAGGCGTTTCCCAAGGGCGTACCGCCCAGCGTTTTCATGTTTGCGCAACCGTTGGTGCCCGCATCGGCAGAACAAAAAGCGGCGGGTGTATGCGCTGTCACCGCCGCTGACACCCGCTGGCTGCGCTGCGACATCAAGTCTATTTCGCTGCTCGCGAATATCCTGTTGCGGCAGCAGGCGGTGGATGCGGGCTGTGCCGAAACCGTGATGCTGCGTGATGGATTTTTAACCGAAGGCGCGGCGAGCAACATTTTCGTGGTGAAGGATGGCGTGCTGTTTGCGCCGCCCGCTTCAAACCTGATGCTGACCGGCGTCACCTACGATGTCGTCCTGGAACTTGCCGCTGCGCACGCCATACCGCACGAGGTGCGCGCGCTCAGTGTGGCCGAAGTCCGCGCCGCCGATGAACTCTGGATGACCTCATCCACCAAGGAAATCATGGCTATCGTCAAACTGGATGACGTGGCCGTTGGCGCTGGCGTGCCAGGCCCGATGGCGCGGCAGATGGATGGTCTGTATCAAACCTTCAAACACCAGGTGATGCGCGCATGAGCGAAGAGACCACCCTGCTGAAATTCCCCACCGACTTTCCCATCAAGATCATGGGTGAACGACGCGATGACTTTGCGCACACCATGGTCGAGCTGGTGCAGCGCCACGCCCCCGATTTCAAGGCTGAAACCGTAGAAATGCGCGCATCCAGCAGCGGCAACTATCTGTCCGTCACCTGTGTGGTCCGCGCCACCTCGAAGGCGCAGCTTGATGCGCTGTATCGCGAAATCACCGCGCATCCGTGGGTGAAGATGGCGCTGTGATGGTGAACGGAAAGTGGTAAGCGCTGAGGCGGCCGTTGTCCGGCATCTGGGGCGGGTCGAGTACGAGCCAACCTGGCGGGCGATGCAGGCGTTTACTGCACAGCGGTCGCCCGACACCCTGGATGAAATCTGGCTGCTGGAGCATCCACCGGTCTACACCCAGGGCCAGGCCGGCAAGCCCGAGCATCTGATCGCAGCCACCGATATCCCCGTCATTCCCATCGATCGTGGCGGACAGATCACCTATCACGGGCCGGGACAGGTCGTGGCCTATGTGCTGGTCGATCTGCGTCGCCGCGGCTACGGCATTCGCGAACTGGTGACGCGCATGGAACAGGCGGTGATTGATCTATTGGCTGAGCAGGGTGTAACCGCTGCACGCAAGCATGGCGCGCCCGGCGTCTATGTCGATGGCGCGAAAATCGCCGCGCTCGGATTGCGCGTCAAGCACGGCTGCACCTATCACGGCCTCGCGCTGAATGTGGACATGGATCTGCACCCCTTCGCGGCGATCAATCCCTGCGGCTATGCTGGGATGGCGGTCACGGATTGCCGCTTGGCAGGTGTGGGATTCTCGGTACCCGAGGCAGATCAGGCGCTGATCCAAACGTTGCAGCACGCGATTTATCCGTAGGTGATCAGTGTTGCTGAGCCAATGGCAAACGCTATTGGCCCGGATTCATAACGGTTCAGGTATAGCGGTTCAGGCAACTGCCGTTGGCATGCTATCCAAACGCAAAGACCGATTGCGGATTCGAACGAACACCCCCAACAACCCTAATCCCGCAAGCAACTGCCAAACAACAGACGCCTCGGGAACGCTGGTAACGACAGGATCGTTGCCGTTCAGCCCCAGCGTGATCCGAAGTCCCGGGAATGGATTCTCTCCGGTTACCGTGGCTTGCCCTACCAAAAAGGCATTACCTGTAGCGTAATCCATACTCTGGCCAGAAATAGCGGAAATGGCTTCGTAACTATTGTCATAATTATACGTGGGGTTATAACTATACGTAGCGGCAGTGCTCAGCAGTGCTGCCGAACACAGAGATTGTTCCGAGCGAATAGTGGCTGATCGTCGAATACATAAGTGTAGACGTCCCCACCGATACGTCTGTCGGATTGGCAAATGGCGAAGCATGGAAATTGATGGGCTGCAAGTTGGTCAGCGTGAAGCCACCTACGGATCCGCCTAATGGGAAATCCAAATAAACATCCCCACCCAACAAATCCATGCTGAAGTCTGCGCCAATAGGGGACAGAAAATCCCCCGGGACGCACAGCTTGTCAGTGCCACATGAACTGGCAGATGCTTGTGACGTAAAACATACAGCTTACAAAAGTAAAGCAGTCGCAATTCTTTTCATTTTCAACTCCCCCTTAATATTAATGATTGCTGATATTCTCCAGTAGCAATAGTTTGTATTTATGAGCGAAAATTCCCCTCGTATTCTGGATATGTCAACCGCCTTCCTAAGCATAATGCTTGACCAAAATAGTAGGTTATTAGTATCCTGCTGGTCTGTTTTCCGGAGCACACCATGAGTACCCACACCCTGCCATCCGATCCCAAACTGCTGATGCGCTCGATCATCCAGCGCATCGCTACCGGGCCCGATCTGTCCAAGGACATCAGTCGCACCGAGGCGCATCTGGGCACCAAGGCCATCATTGATAACGTCATCGATCCGGTGCAAGTGGGCATTTACTTTATAGCCTTGCGGATGAAGCGCGAGACCATGGACGAGAACCGCGGCGTGCTCGATGCCGTGCTCGAAACCACCCAGCGCGTGACCGCCGACGTCGACGAAGTCGTTGATATTGGCGACCCTTACGACGGCTACACGCGCTGCCTGCCCGCCGCACCGTTCCTCGGTCCATTGCTCGCTGAATGCGGTGTTCATGTCGTGAACCACGGCCTCGATAAGGTCGGCCCCAAATACGGGGTGACGGCCCGTCACGTGCTGGAAGCTGCCGGGGTGCCGGTTGACCTGTCGCCGACCGAAGCCGCTGCGCGGTTGGCCGATCCTGCGTTGGGCTGGACTTATGTTGACCAGGCGAAATCCAACCCGGGCATGCACAATCTGATCCCGCTACGCACGCAGATGATCAAGCGCCAGGTGCTGACCACGGTGGAAGTGTTGTCCAAGCCGATCACCGGCAGGAAGAAAACCCATTTTGTCACCGGTTATGTGCACAAGCCCTATCCGCCGGTGTATGCCGATCTTGCACGGGAAGCCGGGTTTGATACGGCCTGCATCGTGCGGGGGGTTGAGGGTGGCGTGATTCCCAGCCTGCGTCAGACCGGCAAGTATTTCCATTACCACGACAAGGACGCCGAAATCGAGGCGACTGTCGATCCGGTGGCATTGGGCATCAGCCAGCCGGTGCGCGCGGTGCCGTTGCCCGGCAGCGTGGCAACCGGTGAAGGGGCGGACGAAATCGTCGCCGCCATCGACATCCAGGCCACGGCGCGTGCCGCTGCCGAAGCCGGCATCCTGGCACTGAAAGGCGACAAGGGTGCGACCTACGATTCGCTGGTGCTGGCGGGTTCGATCATCCTGCATCATGTGGGCAAGGCGGCAAGCGTGGCCGAAGCCGCCACGCTGATCCGTGCGGTGCTGGATTCCGGCAAGGCCGTCGCACGGATCCGATGACCATGAGCGATTATGTAGCCATCGCGGCCGCCGACGAACTCAAGCCGGCGCAAATGAAGCGCGTCGTCGTCGACGGCAAACGCCTGCTGCTATGCAATGCCAATGGCACCCACCATGTCGTTGATGAAATGTGCAGTCACGAGGATTACTCGCTTTATCTCGGCTGTATCAAGGACGGCAAGATCAAGTGTTCACTGCACGGCAGCTACTTTGACCTCACGACCGGCCAGCCCACCTGCGACCCTGCCGATGAACCGATCAAGACCTACCCGGTGAAAATCGAACGCGGGCAGGTGTGGGTTCAGGTCTGATTGGCGTTCGAGGGCATGTTTGCTTCAGTACGGCCCGGGTCTCCGGAGCAATATTGGGGACAACTCACGCCAACCCGGTTTTCCGGGTTCCGCTTTCACGCTGAATTCGGTGACAGGGGTTACGCCCCCACACTGCCAACAGGGTAAGGGATAGCAATCGCATCTCATTTTGTTACCTTGATTTATCCAAAAATATTTTCGATGAATA
>JBBQDI010000007.1:0-13914 GCA_038319505.1 Burkholderiales bacterium | reverse complement strand
GGCGTTGAGTGCGGTCCATCAGGTCGGGCCCGTCAGGCCCATACCCGAGCACGGCGAAGTCATGGCAGGCAGTCCCGGCCATCACAAACAGATGGCAGATGAAATGGCCGTATCGCAGGGGCGAATCAGGCCTGTACGAAGAGGAAGGATAGAGAAAATGTCCTGTCAGGATTGGGTTCACCCGCCACCATCGCATTCATTTCACTTACCGCCCGCTTTAGCGGCAGTCAGACGCATGGCGATAACCGCATGCTGTCTGCTCATCAGTACCGGTTGCGCCAGCCTCCCCAACGCCGCGAGCGAGCGCAAGGTGGAAAAGTCTCACACCCAAACCGTGGAATTCGATAACGCGCGCGGCCCTGTTTCCGTCAGAACGGGGGCCGCCATCATCAAGGAACTCAAAAGCGAATCTGGCAACCTCGACATTCTGCAGAAACATTTGGCCATAGAGCAGACGATTAACGTCGACAGTCCACTGGTGCTGGGTAACCGGCTGGTCCTGCTGCAGGACGGACCGGCGACCTACCAGGCCATGTTCGAGGCCATGCGCAAGGCCACAGATCATATCAATCTTGAAACCTATATTTTTGGTGACGATGAGGTCGGCAAACAGTTCGCCGACCTGCTGTTGGAAAAACAGGCTGCAGGCATCCAGGTCAACCTTATATACGACAGCGTTGGCTGCCTGAATACGCCCAAGGCCTTTTTTGAGCGCCTGCGCGCCGGCGGCATCCAGGCGCTCGAATTCAATCCGGTCAATCCGCTGGCCGGAAACAAAAAGGAATGGCTGCTCAACAACCGCGACCACCGCAAGTTACTGGTGGTCGACGGCCGCATTGCGTTCATCGGCGGCATCAACATCAGCGAATCCTATTCCAGCGGGCCTTTCGCCCGATCAACCAAGAAAAATGGAGAGGACAGCGTGGGCTGGCGAGACACCCATCTGCAGATCAAAGGGCCGGTGGTGGCTGAATTCCAGAAGCTGTTCATGGACACCTGGACCAAACAGGAAGGTCAACCGCTAGCCGAAAAAAATTACTTTCCCAAACTCGACAACCAGGGTGACGCGATTGTGCGTGCCATCGGCAGCGCCTCCGCTGACCCCCACAGCCTGATCTATCTCACGCTGTTGTCCGCAATCGATCATGCAGAGCAGCAAGTCCACCTCACCAACGCCTATTTCGTTCCCGACCCGCAATTACTCAAGACCTTGTCCGATGCGGCACAGCGCGGCGTCGACGTGAAGCTGATTTTGCCGAGCCATACTGACTCCTGGGTGGTATTCCACGCCGGGCGCTCGCATTACGCCCCGTTGTTGCGTGCCGGCGTCAAGATCTACGAGCGTCGCGGCGCGGTGATGCATTCCAAGACCGCTTCCATCGACGGCGTCTGGTCGACCATTGGTTCAACCAATCTCGATTGGCGCAGCTTTCTGCACAATGACGAAATCAATGCGGTGATTCTGGGTCGAGATTTTTCAAGCCAGATGGATACCATGTTTGCCAGGGATATTGCAGAGTCCAATGCCATCGACCCCGATCGCTGGAAGTACCGGTCGTTGGTGTTCCGGATCAAAGAATGGTCGGCGCGGCGCGTCGAGTACTGGCTATAGCAAATGGACCAAGGCCGCGCCCGTTATGTGCGTTACCGAACTGATTGCGCCAGCTGCTGCAATTAAGATGATTCCAGGTTTGATTTTGCGCAGCCTGTCATGCGTCTGCCGACAGGGTATCGAAGCGACCCCTGCTCCGCTACCCGATGGCGATACGGCACAGCGCACCTTACCAATTCATTCATCCGAAGGAGAAAGAAATGAACGCAACTAAAGGAATCGCATTTGCACTGATCCTGGCCGGCGCACTGAGCTTGGTGTATGGCGGGTTTAGCTACACCAAGGAAACGCATCAGGCCAAGATTGGGCCGATCGAGCTTTCGGTACAGGACAAGGAGCGGGTCAATATCCCGGTCTGGGCAGGTATTGGGGCCATCCTTCTGGGCGGTGCGATTCTGGGTTTTGGCGGCAAGCGCTAAGCCGCCATCCGCTGCGAACGTTGTGCCCTTCGTGACCGGTAACGCGCCGTGATTGTTCCGCCCCTTGCGGCAGAGCCAGCCGGGAATCCTGCATCCGAACCGGTAGACGATACGCTGCCCGCCCCCTCCAGGGGCGTCGATGCCAGCCCGCTCACGATTCATTTGCCGGTCGACGCGCGCGGCGCCGCGCTCGGCATCATGGCGACCGTAGCGTTGATATTCGCACTGGACTGGGCGCAACCGTTTCTGATCACGCTCTTGCTGGGAATCCTGTTTGCGTACACCTTGAATCCGCTTGTGGTGTGGCTGGAGCGGATCAGGATCCCGCGCGTCGTGGGTGCCAGCATGGTCATGCTGGCCGTGGTCTGTGCGATCGGGTTCGGTGGCTATACGCTGCGCGGGCAGGTGCAACGAATTCTCGCGCAGTTGCCTGAGGCGGCCAGCAAATTGTCGACGGGGCTGGACAAGGTTCGGAGTGGCCAGAACAGCAACATGAAGAATGTACAGGCCGCCGCAAACACGATCGAACAGGCAACCAGCCAGGCCGACCAGTCTGCGCCGCCCAAACCACGCACCACGCACGTCGTGATCGACCCCCCCACTTTCAAGCTCAGCAACTTCCTTTTGGCCGGATCGAGGGGGGTGATCGCCGCCATCGGTCAGGCGACGATGGTGCTGTTCCTGGTGTTTTTCTTCCTGCTGGGCGGCGATATGTACAAACGCAAGCTGGTGCGGCTCGCGGGACCTACCCTCTCAAAGAAGCGGATCACCATCCATATCCTGGATGACATCAACGATTCCATCCAGAAATACATGTTCATGCTGCTGGTGACCAATGTGTCGGTCGGGCTGCTGACCTGGGTTGCACTGCATTGGCTCGGTTTGGAAAACGCCGGGGCCTGGGCTGTCGCCGCCGGTTTGTTGCATGTCATCCCCTATGCGGGCCCCGCCTTCACCGCGGCCATCCTCGGCATGGCCGGTTTCATGCAATTCGATTCGCTTTCTTTGGGGCTGATAACCGCGGGCGCGTCGCTGCTGATCGCGACCGTCGTCGGCACCTTTGTCGCCACCTGGATGACCGGGAAATTTGCCAAAATGAACACGGCAGCCGTGTTTGTATCGCTGCTGTTCTGGTCCTGGCTGTGGGGGGTGTGGGGCTTGCTGCTGGGCATTCCGATCATCGTCATCGTGAAAGTCGTGTCACAGCATGTGGAGCAGCTGCATCCAGTGGCGGAATTGCTGGGTGAATGATGGGGCCGGGTTGGTCTTGAAAAGATCAGTCACAAATGCCCGCCTGGTCGTAAGCGCAATCGCAGGGCCACACCGGTGCTGGATGGGGTGCCGCCCCGATGCCGCACGCGAGTGCGAAATGGATATGCCTCATGCAAAACCATCGCGCGTGGCAGGCGGGTGCCGAAATCGGAGAGGCCGCGTTTTGGCGGATGGCGCCCGCTTGACGCTTTGCCACTTAAGAAAAAATTAGGCTCTGCCTAGCAAAGACTTAGCAACGTGCCAGGAAGAACCTGCTTAAGCTCCTTGTCATGCGGGCACACCTGTGCCCGTCGACGACCTAAGGAGAAGGCGACATGAACACAACCCTGCCTATTGCCGCACTATTGCTCGCGAGCTGGGCGAGTCTGGCCTGGGCTCAGCCTCCCGGCGGCGCAGCCGACATTCGCCATGGCCGCTATCTCGTGCAAACCTCCGGCTGTAACGATTGCCATACGCCCGGCTACATGCAAAAAGATGGCAACGTGCCTGAATCCGAATGGCTGATCGGTGACACGATGGGGTGGCAAGGGCCGTGGGGCACGACTTACCCGGCCAACCTGCGCCTGCTGGTGCAGCAACTCGACGAGAAAACCTGGCTGGCGCGGGCGCGCCAGCCGATGCGGCCGCCGATGCCGTCTTCCTCCCTGCGGGCCATGAGCGACGCCGATCTCATGGCGATCTACCACTATGTTCGCAAGCTTGGCGAAAAGGGCCGGATGGTTCCGGCCTATGTGCCACCGGGTGGACAGGTGGCGACGCCGTATCTTGACTTGACGCCTAAAAATTTGCCTGCTGCGGTGGCCGGTCAATGAATGGGTCGGACCGTCATCCCGAATTGCAGCGATTGGAAACCGTGTAACTGATCCGTGCCTTTGGCGGAACGGGTTACGCCGCAACGCCAGCGTAGCGCGTGCTATGTGCTGAGTTGCAGTGGCCGTCCAACGCACAGGCGGAAGCGCCCGCGCCCGGTCTTTTCCAGAGCAATCGCCGGGCAGCGTTCGGTGAGCCGGCGCTGCAGCAGGATCAGACGTGTCTCCAGGTTGTCACCGAAATCGGGTAGCGGCAGACGCGGGTCGCGCCGCAGTTCGCGGTTGCAGAAGTCGCGCCGGCCGTTGAGCGCGTGTTCGTTCAGGAGCGTCCACAAGATGCTGCCGGCGACACCCTTGATGAGGTAATCGTTGTCGATGAAGACGCTGTGGTCTGAGGCGAAGTAGCGAACGGCGAGCGGCGCGCCGGTTGGCAGCGTGTTGGGTTCGCTGCGCGTGGGTGCAGTATCGTCCTGCTCGCAAACGGTTTGCGCGATGAGCGCAGCAAGATGGCGCGTGTAGATGACCAGTGCATCCTCGTCAGCATGACTAAAGCTCGCGTCCTGCTCGCTTTCCGCATAGAGCACGCCAATGAGCTGCCCACTGTGGATGAGCGGCACGGCGATCTGGCTGTGCGGTTCGGCCAGCACTGGCAGAGGAATGCGCGGCTCGCCCGGCTTCGGCGCGCGCATGGCGGCGTGATAGGCGTAGTCGCCGGTGCGGTAGTTGATGCGCACCGGGATTTTTTCGCGCGCGGCGACGCCAATGACGCCTTCACCCATTTTCACTTCCGCGCCGATCCCGGAGTCTGAATACCCCAGGCTCGCCAGCGTGTAAAGCGTGTCACCCGCCTCGTCCAGCATCAACAACAGCGCGTGGTGGATGCCGAAGCCGGGGGTGAGTGCGGTGAGCGCGCGGTCGGCGAGAGCGGACAGATCCGTCGCATTTCCCAGCGAATCGAATGCGCGGCGCAGGCTCAGGAGCACGTCGGGGGGCGGGGGCGCAGAAAGCAGATCCGGATCGACCGCTTCGATGTCGAGTACCCGGTAAATATCCGCGCCGCGCAGGACGAACACCTTGTCCATGCCCGTCTGCGCGGCGATGCCGGCGAGTTGCGCCTTCATGTATTCGAACAGCGGACCCTCGGTTTCAGTGCGCAGGTAATTGAGGCGCAGGCGAAAGTGGCGAAAGCTGCCGGGCTCAATCACCTGCGCTTGCGCGTAGGGATGCGCGAGGACGTTCTCGCGCGTCTTGCTGAAAAACTGGTATGACAGCGCAACATGGTCCGTGTCGACGAAATGGACCTGCGAGGCGTAGGCCACGTTGGGCGTGCCGTCGGGTGCGCTGGTGGCGACGACAGCGGGAATCGCGCCGTCCAGGCAGGATCGAAGGGTATCGAGCGCGGGTTTCATGCTGCTGCAAGCACGCGTCCGGCGGCAGGGCCTGGTGTCTGGTCGAAGATGATTTCCGGCGCAAAGCGTAGTGCGACCAGATCACTTGCCGCCATCATGGCAATCAATCCCCGCCCCAGATCGGCTCCGTAACCGAGCTCCACCAGTTCGTCGGCAAAGGCCCGCGCATAACGCGCGTCGCAGTCCAGGTGGGTGGCATTCAGCGCCACGCGCGTCGCGCGCCCGGCCTTGAGCTGCAACGTCGCGTGTGTTGCCGGGCGGCTGAACACCACCGCAAGACTGCTGCCGGCGTCCAGCGCGTCGAGCACCTCGCGCCCACGCCTGGCTGAGAGCAGTACCGACACAGTCCTGCGATCGCGCGCCACCATGCAGCCCTGTGCGCGGCACACGCACGGCCAGCCGTCGCGCCCGCTGGCGGCGACGTTGATCGATACCGGCCCCTGCAGAAATGCAGCCCGTTCGGTGGTCAACTGCACGCTCATGGCATCAGGTTCGGTACTCCGCGTTGATCTTGACGTAGTCGTAAGAGAAATCGCAGGTCCACACGGTAGCGGCGACGCTGCCACGATTGAGCGCCACGCGCACGGTGATGTCGGCCTCCTTCATCACCGCCGCGCCTTGGGCTTCGGTGTAACTCGCCGCCCGTCCGCCCTTTTCGGCCACCAGCACATCGCCCAGGTAGACCTGCAGCGTGTTGACGTCGAGGTCATTAACGCCGGCATAGCCAATCGCCGCGAGGATGCGGCCGAGGTTGGGATCGGAGGCAAAAAACGCGGTCTTGACCAGCGGCGAACGCGCAATGGCGTAGGCAATCTGCTTGCATTCGGCGTGGTCGCGGCCACTTTCGACCGCCACCGTGATGAATTTGGTCGCACCCTCGCCGTCGCGTGCCATGGCTTGTGCCAGTTCGATGGCGACTTCGCTGAGTACCGCTTTCAGCGCCGCGTAATCGGTGCCGGTGGGGTCAGCCACTTCGGCATGTCCGGCCTGTCCGGTGGCGATCAGGATGAAGCTGTCGTTGGTCGAGGTGTCGCCATCGACGGTGACGCAGTTGAACGATACATCGGCCACCTCTTTCACCAGCTGTTGCATCAGACCAGGCGCGATCGCCGCGTCGGTCGCCACGTAGCCCAGCATGGTTGCCATGTTGGGGTGGATCATGCCGGAGCCTTTGGCGATGCCGGTCACGGTGATGGTTTGACCACCGACTGGTGCTTGCCGTGATGCGCCCTTGGCAACGATGTCGGTGGTCATGATCGCGTGCGCGGCCTCCGACCAGTGATCCGGTGCGAGATCGGCCTGCGCCGCAGGCAGCGCGGGCAGGATCTTGTCGATTGGCAGCGACTCCAGAATCACCCCGGTGGAAAACGGCAATATGTTTTCTGCCGCGCAGTCCATCAGCTTTGCCACCGCTTCGCAGGTCTGGCGTGCGCGCTTGAGGCCTTCTTCGCCGGTACCGGCGTTGGCGTTGCCGGTGTTGATCACCAGCGCCCGAATGTTGCCACCGCCCGGATTGCTTTGGCCCAGATGCTGTTTGCACAGCGTGACCGGGGCGGCACAAAAGCGGTTTTGCGTGAACACACCGGCCACCTGGGTGCCGGGTGCAAGCTCGATCAGGGTGAGGTCGCGCTTACCTGGTTTTTTGATGCCGGCTGACGCAATGCCGAGACGAACGCCCGCAACGGGCAACAAGGAGGCGGGATCAGGGGCGGTCAGGTTGACGGGCATAGCAGCTTCGCAGGGCGGAGACCCCAAGGGCACAAGAAGCCGCTATTTTATGCCGGGCTGACGGCAAATGGATTGCCCGGGTTACTGCGCGCGCCCCAGCAGCGTGCTCAGCACTTGACGGAATTCAGGCCGCCACGGCCACACCGGGTCAAATTCAATCGAGCGCGCCAACGACGCCAGCGCGATCAGTCCGAATACCGAAAACAATAGTTCCGAGATGAGCAGGCGGGGGGTGATCAGGCCCAAGGGCATATCCAGAAAGCCCGGGACATAAAACAAGCTGGCAAATGCCGCAAAGAGAAAAGCAGGGCCAAGATACATGGAACTCACCGTCATTATGTTTAATTGTATAAACGGAAAAGCAATCGCCATGCCAAACAAAAAAAACGCTGCAAATACAACGCAATGTTTTCGTGGCGCTGGCTTGTTCGGACGTGACCTGTAAATAAACCCGACAACTACTTGCCGGCAGGCAGGGTGGCGAGTTTGCGCAGAATTTCGTGCGACAACGAGTAAAACTGGGGCGTGGGGCCCAGATCTTCGTAGATGGGGTCGCCATAGTCGTCCTCGGCAATGATGCGGTTGCCGGGGATGTAGGGCATGGCGACCTCGAGTTCGTCCAGGGCGGCGCGAATCAGGTCGGCCATCAGATCGGAATCGCTGCGGCCGGGGTACATCACGCGCAGCGCTTCAACGCGTGCGGCATCACGGAGTGGCAGATGAACGGTGTAAGCGCGCACCGACGTGCGTGTATGCCCGTCCTTGGCCCAGCGTTGAATCAGTTCGGCGATGCGCATGCGTGTTCCCCAGCATCAGGATGTGTTTATTTATAGCAAAGACATCCGCAAGGCATAGCTCGAATCAGTCTAATTTGCGCCATACCAAGGTGCGGTTGTTCGCGGGCATGGCCACATCCTGTTGCAAAACCAGCCCCTGGGCACGCGCCAGCGTCTCGATGGCCTCGAAATCGCGAACGCCGGAGGCCGGGTCACGGGTCTTCAGCCAGGCGTCGAAGCGGGCATTGCTTTCCGAGGTATAGGCGCCGTGGTAATTGAAGGGCCCATATACCGTCAGTACCCCACCGGGCGCCAGCACGGTGCCAACGCCCTCAAAGAACTGCTCGACCTCGGGCCAGCTCATGATGTGCAGCGTATTGGCCGAAAAAACCGCGTCGTAGCGGCCGCTGCGCCAGGCTGTCTGATTCACGTCGAGCGCAATCGGCGGCAACACATTGGGCAGCGCCGCTTCGTCCAGCCAGGCGTGAATGCCGGGGTGATAGTGCGGTACATCGGCGGTCTGCCAGCGTAAATGCGGTAATTCGGCGCCAAAATCCACCGCATGCTGACCGGTGCCACTGCCGATTTCCAGAACATGGCTGCGGTCGGCAAACACGTCGCGTAGCACGGCCAGAATGGGCGCGCGATTCTGCACGCAGGATTCGGAAAACGGTTTGTTGGTCAATGGGGTCACTCCGGTTTTACAGCGTGTTTAAACTGACCAGACGGCCATCGGCCAGCAGCAGTGCGGTCTGGACGGGCTTGCCGGGATAAAGCCCGGTAAGCAGGGTCTGGTAATTCGATAGCTGGGGACGATGACGTTCGGTCAGCTGTGCGTCCGACACGCCGAGGCTGTCGTCGCCTGTTTTATAGTCAATGAGCCAGACCGCATCGTCGAACTCCACTACGCGGTCGAGCCGCTGCATGCGGCCACTGGCATCCAGCAGTGCCAGTTCGTTGTGTGCACAACGATACTGCGCGGGGTCAAAAAATCGCGCCAGATGCGGCTGGGCCAGTAGCGTGCGCGCATCGGTTTCGATGCGATTCAGTTCGTTGGCCACGCCCAGCCGGGTAGCCAGCGCGAGCAGGTCGTGCACTGCACCCGGCGGCGCATGATGTTCGAGGCAGGCGTGAAACAGTTCGCCGCTAGCGGCGGCCGGGTTGGCGGGCATTGAGGGCAGTCGTTGCCCGATAGCCGGTGCGTCGATGCGGGGTGGCGCCGCTGCCATGGGCGGCTCGTATGCAGCGGCAGCCGGCGGCAGGTCGGCCGGCAGACCCATGCCCAGCCATGCCGCATCCACCCGCCGCAGCCAGGCGTTTTTGTCCGCAGCGCCGCTTACGATCAGCGCCTGTTCGGCGCGGGTAAGCGCCACATACAACAGGTTGTCAGACTCGCGTTGCGTCAGCTGGGCTTCATCCGTAAACCAGCGTTCACGCCATTCACCGTGCTCATCCTGTTTGCCGAACAGGGAAAAATGTTCGGGCCTCGGCGCTTCGGGCGGCCACGGTGCCAGCACGCCATAGCTGTCGCCGCGTGGGTGGTCGCTGCCGCCCAGGAGCCAGACAATCGGCGCTTCCAGGCCTTTGGCGCCGTGGATCGTCAACAGCCGTACCGCGTCTTCGCCATCGGCCGCCAGACCCTCGCCAGGCGCCGCATCAGGATCGTCGGTGAGCGAGGCCAACTCGCGGATGAAGCCTGCCAGCGTTGGGTAACGGCCCGCATCCTGCGTCAGCGCCAGCTGCATGAAGGCACGCAGGTTGGCGGCGACTTGCGGGCGCATGGCGGCAGGTGCAGCGGCGGCGTAACGTGCTTCGAGGTCGCTTTCAAAAACAATGCGGTCGAGCAGATCGTGTACGGGCAACGTGCCGATATGCGCCCGCCAGCGGGTGAGCAGGCGGGTGGCGCGAGAGAGCGTGGGCGGGCAGTCCGGCTGCGTCATCATTGCAGTGAGCCGTTCCCAGCCGCGCGTCTCGTCGGCTGCGGGCGCGAATACGGACAGCAGATCCGCGTCGCTGCAACTGAAGATCGGGCTCTTCAGCGTGTGCGCCAGCTTCAGGTCGGCATGCGGCAGCAGCAGTGTTTCAAACAGGGTGATCACATCCTGCGCTTCCAGCGCGTGCAGCAGGCCGCCGCGGCGCGAGGTGATGAAGGGAATGCCCACGGCTTCCAGTGCGCGCTCGTAAAGGCGCAGATGGGTGCGCTTTTTCACCAGTGCCATGACATCGCCGTGGCGCGCCGGTCGGCAGTTTTTGGTGTGCTTGTCCACCACGCTCCAGCGTCCCAGTACCTCATCACGCAACACCCGGGCAAACGTCTGCGCCTCGACATGCACCGCGCGGTCGTCCGCTTCGGGCAAGGGGGTGGTGAGCGGGTTACGCAGTCCGAATGTTGTACCGGATTCGGATTTCTCGACGTGTATCGGCAGGCAGCGCAGCGCGCCGGCGCGGTTCTCGTTTTCCGGAGCGTGGCTGTGTGCGGCAAAGCCATCCAGATTTGAAAACACTGGATTGATCGCCTCCACCACTGCAGGCGACAGCCGCCGCGTCATCGTGGTGCTGAAAAGCGGCGCGTTGAAATAGGTGCGCAAGAACTCGGCTGCCGCGGTAAATACCCGTGCCTCGCCGCGCCGAAAGCGATAAATCGCCTGCTTCGGATCGCCCACCATGAACACCGTCATGTCGCTATCCGCTGCGCGCGCTTCGGTCAGCCAAGTGGACAACGCCTGCCATTGCAGCGGGTTGGTGTCCTGAAACTCGTCGAGCAGCAAATGCCGGTAGCGCGCGTCCAGCTTCAGCGCCAGCCCCGGCGCGTGTTCCTCGCTGGCGAGCAGGCGGCAGGCCAGCCATTCGGCATCGGTAAAATCGATCACGCCTTGTTGCGCCTTGGCATCTTGATAGCCCTGCACCAGCGCGTGGCCGAGTAGCAGGCCGTGGCGGTTGAGAGCCCAGATACGCTGATCGGTCTGCACGGCGGTGATGTGTTCGAGTGCGGTTTCCAGCGTGTCGATATCGCGCAGATAGGTGTCGAGCTCAGCGCCGAGTGCTTTTTCCAGTTCCTTGGTCGCCTGTTTCTTGCGCCGCTTGCCGGCCGTCATCAGATGTTTCATCAACGCGGAATGCGCGTCGTTGAAGGGCAGACTCAGGCTGCGCTGGATTTCGGGTGCGCGCACCTGCTCGCTCTTGCCCCCCTTTTCAAGGGCAAAGCCCACCCGCTTCACGCGCGCTGCCATCAAGTCGTCGGCCCAGAAAGCGGCTACCGGGTCGGTGTCCAGGTCAGCGTGCAGGCCGGGCCGTAGTTGCGCCAACACATTTGTTACCGGGTCGGGCTGGCCATCGGTCACCGCCCACCATTCCGCCCGCGCCTGCACAAAATGGGCAAGCAGCGCGCGCAGATTGTGTTCGCCCAGATCGGTCAGCAAGGCCAGCAGCGCAGTGCCTTCCGGTGATTCTGGCGCCGCCGCCCAGCGCGCCAGCAGTCGGTCGCGGGTTTCGTTCTGCAACTGCTTCTCGCGTTCCAGCAGCGGTGCGCCCCAAGGCAACCCCGCTTCCAGCGGCGCGCGTTTGAGCAGATCGAGAAACCAGCCGTGAAATGTTGTCACCGTTGGCCCCGGCTGTGCCGTCAACACGGTTTCCAGCAGGCCGCGCGCGCGTGGCAGCAGCGCATCAATTTCGTCATCGGGAATTTCGCGATCGCGCAAAAATTTCCGTACCGTCGCGTCGTCTGCCAGCGCCAGCACCCGCAGCCAGTCATGCAGGCGGTCGGTCATTTCCTGCGCCGCCTTGCGGGTAAAGGTAATCGCCAGCAGTTCCGAGGGTGCCGCCCCTGCCAGTAACAGCCGGATCATGCGCGACACCAGCAGCCAGGTCTTGCCGCTGCCGGCGCAGGCTTCGACGACCGCCGAGCGTGCCGGCGACAGTGCGACGGCGTTATCCAGCGGCTCAGTCATGCCACATCCCCTTGCGGCACAGTCCGCGTGCTTCGCAGTATTGGCAGACAGCGTCGACGCCATTCGCCCGGAGCGATGTGCCGGCGGCGATGGCGCCGAGCAGTTCTGGTAGGCGGCGGCTGATGGCGTCGACGTCGGTTTCGCCATCCAGTTCAATCGGTACGACGGGGGTTTCGTTGATCGGCAGGTAGGCGGCTGCAGCTTCGCTTAGCCACGCATAAAACGGCAGCTGGACGGCTTCGGTGGGGTCCTTGAGTTTTTTCTTGAGACCGGCGGCGGCGCCGGTTTTGTAGTCGATGACGGTGCGCGCTTCACCACGCTCGTCCACGCGGTCGATGCGGCCATGCAGCGTGATGTCGCCGAGGCCGGCAACGCCGTACGGCATTTCGACCGCGACTTCGCCGGATTGATAGCGCCAGCCCTGGGCGACCCAGTCCAGCCAGGCGTCGATGTAGGCCGGCTGGATGGCGTCCCAGCGGATGCGCCAGGCGGTGGCGGTGTAGGCGGGCAGGGTGGCGAATTCGGCTTTGGACAGATCGCCCAAACGGGCCAGCGCGGTTTCCCGCTCGGCCGGGGGGGCGCTGTCATGAAAGGCTTTGAGGATGCGGTGCAGGGCGTTGCCGTAATCGCTTTTGTCGAGCGCATCGTCGGCTTCGTCGAGTTCGCGGATGCCGAGCACGCTGGCGACGAAGAACCGGTACGGACAATCGAGCAAGGTCTGGTAGGCGGTAGGTGAATAGCGGCGCGGCATGTGCGCAGCGGCAACCGTTGGCGCGGGTTGTGCGCTGGGGTCGGGCAGCGGGCTGGCCTGGGCGGGTGGTTCGCCGCTGGCCTGTTCGGGCAGGGCGTTGCCCCACGCAGCCTGATGCAGCGCCTGCAGACGCAGGACCAGCGATGAGGCGGGGTTGGGCTCGTCGTTGTTCCATGCGCGCCAACTCATCAGCGCAGGCCCCTGGGTCAGCAGATGGATCAGGTCGGTGGTGGCAGCTTCGGCCTCGTCGCGTACGGTAAACAGGCCGAGCTGGGCACGGGTGGCCTGGCTGAACAGTCCGGGTGCTGCGCGCGCGGGCAAATGCTGAGCGTCGGCGCCGATCACCGCCACCGCATCGAACACGCGTCCGCGCGCGGCGGGCAGCGAGGTCAGTACGATGGGGCTGGCGACGCTGGCGTCAATGAAGATGGCGGATTCGAGCGCCAGATTGAGCCAGCGCCGCCATTCGCCGAGGCTGTATTTTTCGTTGTCGTCAGCCAGATCGTGGCGCAGGGTCTCGAGTGTGGCGAGCACGTTGGCACCCGCGGCATCGGCCTTCAGCGGAGCCGTTGCATGGATCTCGGCGAGGCTGTCGTTCAGCCGCGTGAGCCAGACGGTTAGTGGCGCGCGGTTTTGTGCAAAGTTTTGCCTGGCGCCAAACAGCAGCGCCAACCAGGGTGGCAGCTCGCCAAACTGGACATGCGCCAGCCGCAGTATGTCGGCCATGCCTTGCGCCACGCCTTGCCGCCGCAGCGCGAGTTCGAGTTGCTGCACCTGATCCTGCCGCGCAACAAGCTCACCCAAAACGAAAGGCGATTTCAGCAGGTCGAGCAATTCGACGTGCGGAAAGTCGCTTGTCACGCACTCGAGCCAGCGGTCGATGACGGCGGCGGCGGCGGTGGTTGTCAGCGTCCAGCCGGTTTCGTCGGCGACCAGCACCTCCATGCGCTCGAGCAGGGCGCGCACCCGGCGTGCGGTTTCGCGGTCGAGTGCGATCAGCGCAAGGTCGCGGTGTCCTGCTTTAAGCCGCGCCGCCACCCAGGTGGCGACGGCGCGCGCTTCGGCTTCCAGATGGGGCGCGGGGCACAGCGTGATGTGCGCGTGAACGGGCGAATCGGGATAGGCCTTTGCCAGGGTGGCGGCGCGGTCGCGCAACGGCGGGTCGGTCAATTGCCATGCCTGGTGTAGGGT
>JBBQDI010000006.1:0-14293 GCA_038319505.1 Burkholderiales bacterium | reverse complement strand
TGGCCGCGCTGGGGATCACGGTGCAGGATGTTGAAGCCGCACTCAGGAGCCAGAACACCGAACTCCCTTCGGGCCGGATCGAAAGCCAGACGCGCGAATTCACCGTCCTGACCCGAACCGACCTGCGCACCCCGGCCGAATTCGAGCAGGTCATCATCCGCAATAGCGGCGGCGTGCTGGTGCGGCTGGCCGATGTCGGCCGTGCCGAAATCGGCGCCGAAGACGCGCGCAACATCGTTCGGGTCAACGGCCGCGCAGCGGTCGGTCTCGGTATCGTCAAGCAGTCGACCGCCAACACGCTGGAGGTCGCGCGCGCAATCAAGGCCGAGGTGCCGCGCTTGCAGGCCGCCTTGCCGGAAGGCATGCAACTGAAGGTGGCGTTCGACAGCTCGATCTTCATCGAAAAGTCGATCGACGCTGTCTACACCACCATGCTCGAAGCGATGGTGCTGGTGGTCGGCGTCATCTTCCTGTTCCTGCGCAACTGGCGCGCCACGCTGATCCCTTTTGTCACCATCCCGGTGTCGCTGATCGGCGCGTTCATCTTCCTTTCGGCCATGGGCTTCACCATCAACGTGCTGACCCTGCTCGGGCTGGTGCTGGCGATTGGCCTGGTGGTGGATGACGCGATCGTCATGCTGGAAAACATCTATCGCCACATCGAGGAAGGCATGCCGCCTTACGAGGCTGCGCTAAAAGGTTCAAAGGAAATCGGCTTTGCAGTGCTGGCGATGACGCTCACGCTGGCTGCCGTGTTTGCCCCGCTTGCCTTCGCCGAGGGCAACACCGGCAAACTGTTCACCGAATTTGCTCTGACCGTGGCGGGTGCGGTGCTGGTGTCCGGCTTTGTCGCGCTCACCCTGACGCCGATGATGGCGAGCCGCATCCTGCGCCACGAAACTCGCCACAACGCCCTGTTCAACCTGGGCGAACGCGTGCTGAGCGGGATCAACACCGCCTACACCCGTGGCGTCACGCGCGTGGTCAAACATCCGCTGATCATCACGCTGGTGTTCGTGCTGGTCGCGGCCGCCGCATTCGGTCTGCTGAAATCGCTCAAATCGGAATTGGCGCCAACCGAGGATCGCGGCTTTTTCATCGGTTTCATGCTCGCGCCAGAAGGCGCCACCCTGGAATACACCGACCAGTACGCGCGCCAGCTCGAAGGCATGTACCAGGGCGTACCCGAGATCAATACCGCCTTCGTCGTGGTCGCGCCCGGCCTGGAGCGCCCCAACCCGGTCAACAGCGCACTGTCATTCGTAATGCTGAAGCCGTGGGAGGAACGCACCCGCAGCCAGATGGCAATCACCGAAAGCCTGGGCCCGAAGATGTTCATGGGCATGCCGGGCGTACTCGCTTTCCCGATCAACCCGCCTTCGCTCGGGCAGAGCTTCCGCAACCCGCCGCTGCAGTTCGTGGTGCAGGCGCCCAGCTATGCCGAACTGGACAAAGCCGTGGAAGCGCTGATGACCAAGGTGCGCGCCTATCCGGGCCTCACTAACGCCGACAGCGATCTCAAGCTCAACAAGCCGCAGCTCAAGGTCGACATCAATCGTGACAAGGCGGCGCAGATGGGCGTCGGCATCGACACCATCGGACGCACGCTGGAAACCCTGCTCGGCGGACGCGAGGTCACCCGCTTCAAACAGGGGGGTGAGCAATATAACGTCATCGTCCAGCTCGACCCCGCCGCGCGCGCCACCCCACAGGACCTGACCGCGCTGTACGTGCGCGGCAGCGAAGGCAGCCTCACCCCGCTATCCAATCTGGTCGCCGTCACCGAAACCGTCGCGCCGAAGGAACTCAACCACTTCGACCGCCAGCGTGCGGCGATCATCTCGGCCAATATCGCCCCGGGGTATACGCTGGGCGAGGCGCTCAGCTTCATGGACCAGGCTGCCAAGGAAACGCTGCCGAAAAATGCACGCACTGCGCTGGCCGGCCAGTCGCGCGAATTCGGCGAATCCGGGCAGACGCTGGCCATCACCTTCGGGCTGGCACTGATCGTGATTTATCTGGTGTTGGCGGCGCAGTTCGAGAGCTTCATTTCACCTTTCATCATCATGCTCACCGTGCCGCTTGCCGCGACTGGCGCGCTGCTGGCGCTGAAACTCACCGGCGCCACGCTCAACGTGTATAGCCAGATCGGGCTGGTGATGCTGGTTGGCCTCATCACCAAGCACGGCATTCTGATCGTGGAATTCGCCAACCAGCTACACAATCAAGGCAAGCCCAAGGTCGAGGCGGTCATCGAAGCCGCCAGCCTGCGCCTGCGACCGATCCTGATGACGACCGCCGCGATGGTGCTGGGCGCCGTGCCACTGGCGCTCGCCACGGGTGCAGGCGCCGAATCGCGTTCGCCTATTGGCTGGGTCATCGTCGGCGGCTTGCTGCTCGGCACCTTGCTGACGCTGTTTGTCATCCCGGTTGCCTATACGCTACTCACACGCGATCGCAAAGCGACAACCCCCGCGTCCCAACCGCTCGTTCCCCATCCCTGAATACTGACGAACTCGCCCCCGGCAATGACGAAGCTTCGTCATTGCCGGGGGCAGCGTCGCTTCATCAAGCTGTCAAACATCCTTGGTTTACTACGGGTTTGCACGCCATCAGGCGTTTCGGGAGACTGGCATGAACCCTGCTCGATACCTTGTACAAACAACACAAGGAGACGCAAGCATGATTGAACTCGAGCCCGGCAAGTCGTTGGACATCAGCCTGAAAGAGGACACCAATGGTCGCGACCGCGTCATTCTGGCACTCCAGGCAGACGGATGTGAGCTCAATCTGACCCCGCATCAAGCACGGGTGCTGGCCACCGAACTCATCATGGCTGTCAATCGCGCAGAAGTGCGCAGCAATCTCAAGCACAGCAGCCATAGCATGGTCCGCAATGCGCAGCCCGCCAACCCGAGGCAGGATCCTTTCAGTCGAGGGTTTGCAAAACAGATTTAAGGCCAGTCGGCTTCGACTGGACCAAGGTAGTGGGCAGCCTGGCTGGACTACCTCTATAGAAGCCTCCGCATTGTCGGAGGCCCGCCATCCGTGATAGGGTGGCCACTAGGCGCGAAGGACTCGTCCTCTCGCGCCTTTTTATTTTTATCATTCCCAGGAATCCAGCATGGCCGTCATCGAACTCACTCAGGACAACTTTGAATCCACCATCCAGAACAACGACGTTGTCATCGTCGATTTCTGGGCACCCTGGTGCGGTCCCTGCCGCGGTTTTGCACCGATTTACGAAGCCGCGTCCGACAACCACGCCAACATCGTCTTCACCAAGGTCAATACCGAAGTCGAACAGGAACTGGCGGGATCCTTCCAGATCCGCTCCATCCCCACGCTGATGGTGTTCCGCGAACAAGTCATCCTGTACTCCGAATCCGGCTCACTGCCCGCCAGTGCACTGGATGCGTTGATCGAACAGGTGATGGGGCTGGACATGGCACAAGTCCACAAGGACATCGCCGAACAGCAGGCCCCGGGGCAGGATCAGGCCTGATTGAGGGCCTGTAAACGCTAACTGGTCCTTAGCAGTTGCCGCAGCAAGGGCAACGTAATGGGGCGCTGCGTTTCGAGACTGAAACGGTCCAGCGCTTCCAGCACACGCAGCAGGCTTTGCATGTCCCGCGCGGTATGGTTCAGCAGATAATCCGCCACCTGGGATTCCAGCCGAAATCCGAGGGTTTCGGCATGCTGCGCCAGCGCGGCGCGTTTTTCGGCATCGTCCAGTCCCTGAAGCTGAAACACTAGCCCCCAGCCCAGGCGGGTCTGCAATTCCGGCATCACCGGCAATTCAGCCGGCGTCACGTTGCCCGCTGCCAACCACAATCCGCCTGCATCGCGCACCCGATTGAATGCAGCAAAGCCGGCGAGCTGCTGCGCGGCATCCCACGACTCGACCTGATCCGCGATGACCGCCTGAGCGACCTCCAGACCGGTGACATCGACACTGAGCCCACGCGCCTGGCAGGCGTGCGCCCAGGCAGCCAGCAGATAACTCTTGCCGCTGCCCGGCGCGCCCCACACATACACCATGCGTTCAGCCGCCGTGCCATCCAGCATGGCGTGCAGATGTGCCATCAGCTCGACATTGCGCCCCGCCACAAAACGGGCGAGTTCGGGCTGGGCGGGCGGCCGAATATTCAAAAGCAACTGTTGCATAGGGGCGCAAGGATAAGCCAAAAGGCACCGATACGCTTCAGAAAACCAATGGGCACCTCCATGTGAAAACGCCTGTCGCGCACGGCTATACTTGGCACTTTCACACCTGAACCTCGAGTCACGCTGATGAGCATTGCTTTCCCCATTCTGGTCAAACCCGTGATTCAGCCACCGCCCATGGTGGAAGAAATCCTCACCAACGATGAACGGTCTGCACTCATCGCCCGCATCAAAACCCTGATGAAACAGCAGGACGCGGTACTGGTCGCGCATTACTACACGTCGGCTGACCTGCAGGACCTGGCCGAGGCAACCGGTGGCTGCGTGTCGGACTCACTGGAAATGGCACGCTTCGGCCACGCGCATCCGGCGAAGACGCTGATCGTCGCCGGGGTCAAGTTCATGGGCGAAACCGCCAAGATCCTCAACCCGGAAAAACGCGTCATCATGCCCGACCTCGGCGCCGACTGCTCGCTCGATCTGGCCTGTCCGGCGGACGCGTTCGCCGCTTTTTGCGACGCCCACCCGGATCGGCTTTCGGTTGTGTATGCCAACACCAGCGCGGCCGTGAAGGCGCGCGCGGACTGGGTTGTCACCTCCGGTATCGCGGCCAGGATCGTCAAGCACCTGCATCAACAGGGCCACAAACTCCTGTGGGCACCCGATCGTCATCTGGGCGCGTATGTGCAACGCATCAGCGGCGCTGACATGCTGCTGTGGGAAGGCTCCTGCGTCGTACACGAGGCATTCAAGGCCGAAGCGCTGAAAAAGCTGCACGCCGAACACCCGCAAGCCGCAGTGCTGGTGCACCCCGAATCGCCTGAAGCCGTCATTGAGCTGGCCGATGTCGTCGGCTCGACCACGCAATTGATCGACGCGGTGCGCACCTTGCCCAACCCCGAATTCATCGTCGCCACCGACAACGGCATCTTCCACAAGATGCACGCTGCCGCGCCCGGCAAGATCCTGCTGGAAGCCCCGACCGCGGGCGAAGGCGCCACGTGCACCTCGTGCGCGCACTGCCCGTGGATGGCGATGAACGGACTCAAAAAGCTGGCCGCCGTGCTGGAAAACGGCGGCAACGAAATCCATATTGAGGAATCCATCCGTGCCCGCGCCCTGCTGTCGATCCAGAAAATGCTGGATTTTGCTGCAGCCGAAAAAGCCGGGAAAATCCAGCTCGGCGACTGAGGCGTCCCGAACCATGGCCGGAGCCAGCCTGCTTGCCTTAATCGACGACATCGCCACGATCCTGGACGATGTGTCGCTGTTGACCAAGGTCGCCGCGAAGAAAACCACCGGGGTGCTCGGCGATGACCTGGCCCTCAACGCACAACAAGTGGCCGGGGTGCGCGCCGAGCGCGAATTGCCGGTGGTATGGGCCGTCGCCAAGGGCTCGCTCAAGAATAAAGTGATTCTGGTTCCCGCCGCACTCGCCATCAGCGCGTTGATTCCCTGGGCAATTACACCGCTCCTCATGCTGGGTGGCGCCTATCTGTGCTTTGAAGGAGTCGAGAAACTGGCGCACCCGTTTTTGCATGGACGCGATGAAGCCGACACGCACCGTGCAGCGCTCACCCAGGCGCTGACCGACCCGGAAGTCGATTTTGTAGCGCTGGAACGCGACAAAATAAAAGGCGCGATCCGTACCGATTTCATCCTGTCGTCCGAAATCATCGTCATCACCCTCGGCACCGTGGCCAACGCTTCATTCGGCAACCAAGTAGCCGTGCTGGCAATCATTGCCCTGGTGATCACAGCCGGCGTATATGGCCTGGTCGCCGGCATCGTCAAGCTCGACGATGCCGGGCTCTACCTCACGCAGAAAGATGCCCCTAGCTTTCAGGCACTCGGGCGCGGCATTCTTGTCGCCGCGCCGATCTTGATGAAAGGGCTATCGGTTGTTGGCACCGCCGCGATGTTCCTCGTGGGCGGCGGCATCCTCGTGCACGGCCTGCCGGGTACCCATCATGTTGTTGCAGCGGTCGGTCAGGTTGCAGCGACCGTGCCGGGAATCGGCGGCATGCTGAGCGTGGTCACGCCATTGCTGTTGGACGGTGTAAGCGGAATCGTGGCTGGCGCACTGGTGCTGGCCGGAGTGATGATGGGCAAGCGCTTGTCCAGCTAGAACATTGCGCCTGCTTTTGTTCAACCAGACGTGACAACCGGGAATGCGCAAAGCGCGTACCCACCCCGTGCTGAGCCCTGACAATTTACTTCTGGTAAGGCTGGATCAGCGTGCGTACCAGGTCATAAGACGAATCATCGACGACGACAAAGCCATCGCAGCTCTTGTCGAATGCTTCCAGGGTGGCTGCGCCATCCGGGGTGGTTTTTTTCAGCGCCAGCAGCGCATCGCGCAACTGGTTGCGAACCACCATCGGCATGCCGGGATGCACGGCAATGATGTAGGAAGGCAGCGGTGCAGTGCTGCCAATCACAACAAGTCCCTTGCTCTTGAACTCGTCGGCAACAGAATCCTTGAGGATGCCGCCATCAAAGTCGCCTGCCAGCACCGCCTTGGCGATATTGTCGTAGTGTTTGAGGTAAGCGAAAGTCGCGAAGTCACTGGTCTTGAGCCCCATTGACTCAACTGCTGCCTTTTGTAACAGCGCTTTTTCATCGCCATAGGCAAAACGCTTGCCCTTGAGATCAGCAGGCGTAGTGATGCCAGCGCCGGCCCTTGCGCCGATGACCAGAGAAAAGTTGGGCCGTCCCTGAATGGTGGGCGCAACCAGCGGGATGGCGCCGTATTTCTTGCGCGCCTCAATGTAAGCCACCGGCGTGAGGTAGGCAATCTGCGTCTGACCGGTGCCAAGGTCCTCCACTGCCGAGCCCAGATTGGGAGATGGCCGGAAGCGGACATTGAGATTCGTGTTCAATGCCAGATAATTGGTCAGTGCGCTCATGCGCTTGATCATTTCGACCGGAATATCCATGGCAACCGAGCCCATGGTTACCGTGGCGCCTTGATTTTTCGAACTCTCGTCGGCCGAGGCAGGCTGAAACACCCCGCCCACCATCAGCATAGCCAGTATGGTCTGAAATACCCGTTTTGGTTTCATGATGCTGCTTTCTCCTGGAAAGGGGTTGCTTCGGAATACACGCTGTAACAATCACGCCCACCCTGCTTGGACTGGTAAAGCGCTTTATCCGCCGCGAAGTAGAGCGCCTGGGGTGTCTTCATACGGACGTCGTACTGTGCAATACCGACACTGAGACCCACATTCAGATGGAATCCATCGTACTCGAAAGCGTACGACCGCACGCTGTCCATGAGTTTCTCGACAAACTGTTCAGCCTGAACGATATTCGTGTGATACAGAATAATGCCGAACTCGTCGCCCCCAAGACGGGCGGGCAAATCGGACTTGCGCACATGCAACCGCAAAATGGTGCCAAGATCACGCAGCACCTCATCCCCGGCGCCGTGCCCGTGGCTGTCGGTAATCTGCTTGAAGAAATCAACATCGAACAGCAGCAGTGTGATTTCTTCGTCGAAACGCTCGGATTGATGAAACATCCGCGACAGGGTCTCATCAAATTTCCGGCGGTTGGGCAGTTCGGTCAGCCAGTCGGTGGTGGCCATGGTGTTCAATAAATCAAGCGCACGCTCAAGGTCCTGAGTACGCCCGCCCAGTTGAATGTTCCTGTCCCGCAGTTCCTTGTTGGCCAGGTCAATCTTGCCTTGAAGTTGACTGTGGTAGCTGGCAAGCGATTTGTTCAGGGTATTGAATACCAACACCAGCCGCCCGATCTCGTCTTCACTCTTCACTTCCAGATCGCGTGCAATAAATGAATCCTCTTGTTCCATGGCTTCTTCCATGGCCATGGTCAGTTTGTGGATCGGCGAGACAATTCCACGCGCAGTAAAGAGGTAGACGATCAGGCCGAGAATCACGCCAAAGATCAGTTGCTCGACAAAAATGCGCCAATTCAGCGAGGTGAGCGCATTTTCCAATGTATCGGTAGATAAATCGACCGTAACGCTGCCGACAGGCTTGTCATTAAATATGACGGGGGATTCGAAACGTTTGAACGCACCGGCTTCACCGGAAACGGTCTCCGTCATCACATCCCCCTTCTGATTGCGGATGGTGACGCCGATTACATTGGCTTGCCGCGAGACATTGCCCGCCAGGAGTTCCAGATTGCCATAGTCGTAGCCGGCGATCAGGGCGGCCGCGCCCGATGCCGTGGCATTGGCCACGCCTTGGCCCGCCTTGCCAATCAATTCGCCAAGGTGCCCACGCTCATTCTGGACGCGGACCACGCCTATGGCGGCCGAGGTGATCAACACGCCGGCCATGACATATCCTATGAGCTTGGTGCTCAGCCCAATTTGCAAGTCGATCTCCCGGAAATCAGTCGTTTGGCGAATTTTTTGCCGTCAACTATCAATCGGCAGATCAAGGGGAATCTGAAGGTACCCAATCCGGTAATTTGATTGGGGTCACATCCACCGCCGCCACTCGAATCCACTCGGAAAGAAGCCATATCCCGTAAAATGGAGTTTTAGCTGTCAAGCCATCCTCCATGACCGCACGCCTGCGCGAAATCCCCTACAACTACACCTCTTTTTCCGACCGTGAAATCGTCATTCGCCTGTTGGGCGCTGATGCATGGGCAGTGCTCAACACGCTGCGCGACGAGCGCAAGACCGGACGATCGGCACGCATGCTGTTCGAGGTGCTGGGGGACATCTGGGTGGTGCGACGCAATCCTTACCTGGAAGACGACCTGCTCGACAACCCCAAGCGACGCCAGATGCTGATTGATGCGCTACGGCATCGCCTGCAGGCAATCGAAGCCCGGCGCCAGGGCAATGAACTGGTGGGGCAACTTCTGGAAGCGGCCGGCCGTGCGGTGCGCGAATTCGAGGCCTGGTTTGCCGACACCGCCAGTCTGCGCACGCGCATCCTGCGCCGTCTGGCCGGGGTGACCCGGCGCGACAACCTCTCTTTTGACGGCCTGGCGCGCGTTTCGCATGTCACCGACGCAACCGACTGGCGGGTGGAATACCCCTTTGTGGTGCTGACGCCGGACACCGAGGCTGAAATGGCCGGGCTGGTGGCCGGGCTGATCGAGCTGGGATTGACCATCATCCCGCGCGGTGGTGGCACCGGCTATACCGGCGGCGCGATTCCGCTCACCGACCGCGCCGCCGTCATCAACACCGAAAAGCTCGAAGCGCTGAGCGCGGTTGAGATGCTACGCTTGCCGGGCGTGGAGTTCGAAGTCGCCACCATCCACTGCGGTGCGGGCGTCGTGACCAAGCGGGTTATGGAAGCAGCCGATGCCGCCGGGCTGGTGTTCGCGGTTGACCCGACCTCGGCCGATGCCTCAACCATCGGTGGCAACGTATCAATGAACGCGGGGGGCAAGAAGGCCGTGCTGTGGGGCACGGCGCTGGACAATCTGGTTTCGTGGCGCATGGTCACGCCGGACGCCAACTGGATCGAAGTCACCCGGACGAACCACAACCTGGGCAAGATCCACGATGCCCCCTCGGCCACCTTCGAAATCCGCCGTTTTGCTGCCGACGGCAAGACGCTGAAGGGCTCCCCGGAGATTCTGCTCATTCCCGGCAGCCGCTTCCGCAAGACTGGGCTCGGCAAGGACGTCACCGACAAATTTCTATCGGGGTTGCCCGGCATCCAGAAAGAGGGCTGCGACGGGCTGATTACCTCGGCGCGTTTCATCCTCCACCGGTTGCCGGCGCACACCCGCACCGTGTGCCTTGAATTCTTTGGCCACGCCGCCGAAGCCACGCCAGCCATCGTCGAAATCAAGGATTATTGCGATACCCACCCCGACATCCTGCTCGCCGGGCTGGAACATCTCGACGCGCGCTACGTCAAGGCGGTCGGTTACGCGACCAAGGCACCGCGTACCACGCGCCCGAACATGGTGCTGCTGATCGACGTGGTGTCGGACAACGAGGTTGCATTGGGCGAGACCGCCTCGCATATCGTGCGCATCGCCAACGCACGTGGTGGCGAAGGCTTCATCGCGGTATCCGCGGAATCGCGCAAGAAATTCTGGCTCGACCGTGCCCGTACCGCAGCCATTGCTGCACACACCAATGCCTTCAAGATCAACGAGGACGTGGTGATACCGCTGCCGCGGCTGGGCGATTACACCGACGGCATCGAGCGCATCAACATCGAACTGTCGATCGCCAACAAGCTCAAGCTGCTTGATGCATTGGCCGGGTTTTTTGCCGCACCGCTGCCGCTGCTGGAAGACGACGAAACCGTCGCCGACCCGGAACAGGTTGCAGACAAGCAGCAGCGCGCCCAAGCCCTGATCGAATCAGTGAAAGCCAGGTGGCAGGGCTATGCCAGCGACCTCGACGCACCGCACGAAAGCGGCTCGATTTTCACCGCGCTGCGCGACAAGCACTTGCGCGTATCGTGGAAACGTGAAGTCCGGCGCGAACTGCACCAGCTCTTTATCGGCCGCGAATACACCCGGCTGCTCGAAGCCTGCGACCGCATCCACAAAAAGATACTGAAAAGCCGCGTGTTCGTGGCGCTGCACATGCACGCCGGCGATGGCAACGTGCATACCAATATCCCGGTCAATTCCGATGACTACGCCATGTTGCAGGCCGCCAACGCGGCCGTTGCGCGCATCATGAAACTCGCCACCGACCTCGGCGGGGTGATTTCGGGTGAGCACGGCATCGGGCTGACCAAGCTGGAATTTCTGGATCCCGCTGCCATTGCGATCTTTGCCGCGTATATGCAAAAGGTTGATCCCGCACACCACTTCAACAAGGGCAAACTGTTGCCCGGCGCGGATTTGCGCAACGCCTACACGCCGTCCTTCAGCCTGCTGGAAGCCGAATCGATCATCCTCGAATCCTCCGAGACCAAGGACATCGCCGATTCGATCAAGGACTGTATGCGCTGCGGAAAATGCAAACCGGTGTGCAACACCCACATTCCGCGTGCCAACCTGCTGTACTCGCCGCGCAACAAGATTCTCGCCACCTCACTGCTGATCGAGGCCTTTTTGTATGAAGAACAGACCCGGCGCGGCGTCTCGATCAAGCACTTCGAAGAGTTCAGCGATGTGGCCGACCACTGCACCATCTGCCACAAGTGCAAGAACCCCTGCCCGGTCGATATCGACTTCGGTGACGTCTCGATTGCCATGCGCAACATGCTGCGCAAACAGGGCAAGAAAAAATTCAACCCCGCCACCTGGGCGTCGATGGCATTTCTGAACGCGACCGACCCCGCCGCCATCAAGGCGCTCAGGAAACCGTTGATCGAGTGGGGCTACGCCAGCCAGCGGCTGGGGCATACGCTGTTCAAGCGCCTGGGGCTGATTCAGGCGCAGACGAAAAATCCGCCCGCCTCGCTGGGCAGACCCAAGCTGGTCGCGCAGGTCATCCACCTGGTCAACAAGCCGATGCCGGGCGGACTGCCGAAGAAAACCTCGCGCGCGCTATTGGGACTGGAAGACGCGTCCATCGTGCCGATTTTGCGCGATCCGGCCAAGTTGACCGACGACAGCGACGCCGTGTTCTACTTTCCCGGCTGCGGCTCGGAACGGCTGTTCTCACAAGTGGGGCTTGCCACCCAGGCCATGCTGTATGAACTCGGAACACAGACCGTGCTGCCGCCCGGTTACCTGTGCTGCGGCTATCCACAGATCGCAGGCGGTCAGGCCGACAAGGGCAATGCCATCACCACTGCCAACCGGGTGCTGTTCCACCGCGTGGCCAACACGCTGAACTACCTCGACATCAAGACCGTGATCGTGTCGTGCGGCACCTGCATGGACCAGTTGCTGAAATACGAATTCGAAAAGATATTCCCTGGCTGCCGGCTGCTCGACATCCATGAATACCTGATGGAAAAAGGCATCAAGCTCGATGGTGTCAGTGGCGAGAAATACCTCTACCACGACCCCTGCCACACGCCGATGAAAACCCACGCGCCGCTGAAAGTCGCCAAGGCACTGTTAGGAGATGGGGTAGCGCTGTCCGACCGCTGCTGCGGCGAATCCGGCACACTGGCCGTCACCCGCCCGGACATTTCCACCCAGATCCGCTTCCGCAAGGAAGAGGAAATCCGTGCTGACATCAAGAAACTGGATGCCGGCAACCAGCCGGTCAAACTGCTGACAAGCTGTCCGTCGTGCCTGCAGGGGCTGTCACGTTACAGCGACGACACCGGCACTACCCCCGATTACATCGTGATCGAACTGGCGAAGAAACTGCTGGGTGATGACTGGATGGAACGCTACATCGACAAGGTCAGCAACGGCGGCGTCGAACGGGTGCTGCTGTAATGCTTTAGCCCATCCGCGACATAACCCGGAGCACGATTGCTCGGGACAAGCGGCCATGCTAGCCTACGGGCTTGCGGAGACCCCAAAACAAGCATTTCAAATCAAACACTTGGTCTCTGGGAGGAGAAAACAATGAACGTTCGTCTTACGGCACTTGCCGCTGCACTGATCGCCTGCACCACGCCCGTCTGGGCAGCCACTTCGAATGTGGATGTCGGCGGAATACTCTATTCCGGCGTGAGCCTGCCCACGCATGAAACCTATTCGGCCGCGGCCGATTCCGGATCCGTTATTTTCGATCCCGCGTATGTTTCGCAGACTTCCTCAAGTTCTGTCGCGGGTGACATCGCCAGCATTTCCGGCAATAGTTACACGGCATCTGCGTACACCACGCTGGGCAGCAACCATGTCTACGCGCACGCTGACGTTTTCACCCCACCTGTTTATGGCGCAGGCAGTTTCTCCGGCTGGTATGACCAGGTCACGATCACCGGTGGCAGTGGCACGGGTATGGCCTATTTCACCGTGCAATTGAATGGCACGGTCGATGTTGGGAAATATGCTGGGGGACTTGCATATGGGTTAGGCACCAGCAGTGTGCATCCCAGCCAGCTTGCCAGCAACTATGCCTACCAGCCCTGGGAGATGCCGCTTGATCTCATTGCCAGCTACTCGCTCCTCGCATCGTCCTACAATGACCCCTCGTATTTACTGGGCCTCCTTGCGGAGCCTGTTGATACAGTTCTCACACCGGGTACGGCACAGGGCATCAGCACTACCCTATACGGAACTTTCAATTTCACTTACGGCGAATCGTTCTACCTGATTGGCGGAATGGCGGCGAGCCTGTTCGATGTCAGCGCCCTGGGGGCTTTCTGTTCGATCGGGGGCGGCGACTGCGTTCCGCCTCCGGCTGCAGACGGCACCGGTGCCACCACCCTCGACTTTTCCAACAGCGCGAATCTCGTCAACATCGCGCTGCCCGAAGGCGCGACTGCGAGCTTCGCCTCCGGTACCACCTACAACGTCACGGCCGTGCCGGAACCCGGCGAGTGGCTGCTGCTGCTGGCCGGCCTTGGACTGGTGGGCTGGCGCGCACGCTGCCGCGGCTGAACAACGGCTTGCCGCCCACGTCAACGCCCCGCATGATGCGGGGCGTTGACTTTTGTGGAGCGGAATATGGCTGATTGCCCTTTGTGCGATCTACGTGGCGAGACGGTGCTGTGGCAAGACACGCTATGCCGCGTGATCCTGGCCAATGAACCGGATTACCCCGGTTTTCTACGCGTGATTCTGCACACCCACATTAGGGAGATGACCGACCTGCCAGCCTGCGATCAACAGGCGCTGATGCGCGTGGTATTCGCCACCGAGGCCGCCCTGCGTGAGGTGATGGCGCCCGACAAGATCAACCTGGCGTCGCTCGGCAACGTGGTGCCACACCTGCACTGGCATGTGATTCCACGTTTTACGGATGACCCGCATTTTCCCAACCCGGTGTGGGGCGCCAAACTGCGGAACACGCCGCATGCAGCTCCGGCTGACGTAGCGGTACAACTCAGCGCAAGTCTCAACCGGCAGCTTGCTCGCGCTCAGGAAACGGGATGACCTTCCCGCTTTCCGGCGTACTGGGCTGCCGAATTCGCTGGGCGGGGAAAACGGCTGAGAAGGTGCTGCCCTTGCCCGGAACAGATTGAATATTCAGCCGCGCGCCGTGGCGCGTGAGCACATGTTTGACGATGGCGAGCCCGAGTCCGGTGCCACCGGTTTCACGCGAACGACTTTGATCAACGCGATAAAAGCGTTCGGTCAGGCGGGG
>JBBQDI010000005.1:0-14859 GCA_038319505.1 Burkholderiales bacterium | reverse complement strand
TGTGCTGAGGAGCGCTGCGACTGTTGCCGGTTTAATCCAACGCAACAGCCAGGCTCAGCCCGGGTGATGTTTCAACTGCGCTTGTTGACTTGCAGCGGTTTTGCGGGCGAACGAGCATCTACCCGACCGCTGTCATTCAAGGAGTCTCACCATGAATGCAGTATCCACGCTCTCGAGTTTTAACGATTACATCATCGCCGATCTGTCGCTTGCCGGCTGGGGACGCAAAGAAATCCGGATTGCCGAAACCGAAATGCCGGGTTTGATGGCCATCCGCGAGGAGTTCGCCGCTGCGCAGCCCTTGAAGGGCGCGCGCATCACCGGTTCCTTGCACATGACCATCCAGACCGCCGTGCTGATGGAAACCTTGACGGCCCTGGGCGCCGAGTTGCGCTGGGCGTCGTGCAACATCTACTCCACCCAGGATCACGCTGCGGCCGCCATGGCGGCCGAATGCATCCCGGTGTTTGCGGTCAAGGGCGAATCGCTGACCGATTACTGGGATTACACCCACCGCATCTTCGATTGGGAGGATGGCGGCTACTCGAACATGATTCTCGACGACGGCGGCGACGCCACCCTTCTGTTGCACCTGGGTGCCCGTGCCGAAAAGGATATTTCGGTGGTGGCCAACCCCACCAGCGAGGAAGAGCGCGTGCTCTACGCTGCAATCAAGGCCAAGGTGGCGATTGATCCGACCTGGTACTCGGTGCGCCTCGCCGCGGTAAAAGGCGTGACTGAAGAAACCACCACCGGGGTGCATCGCCTGTATCAGATGCACGCCAAGGGAGAGCTTAAGTTCCCGGCGATCAATGTCAACGATTCGGTGACCAAATCCAAGTTCGACAACCTGTATGGCTGCCGTGAATCGCTGGTCGATGGCATCAAGCGTGCCACTGACGTGATGATCGCCGGCAAGGTCGCACTGATTGCCGGCTACGGCGACGTCGGCAAAGGCTCGGCACAGGCCATGCGCGCGTTGTCGGCACAGGTCTGGGTCACCGAAGTCGACCCCATCTGCGCGCTGCAGGCGGCGATGGAAGGCTACCGCGTGGTGACCATGGAATATGCAGCCGACAAGGCCGACATCTTCGTCACCTGTACCGGCAACTATCATGTTATTACCCACGATCACATGGCCGCCATGAAAGACCAGGCCATCGTCTGCAACATCGGGCATTTCGATAATGAGATCGACGTCGCCGGCATCGAGAAATATGAGTGGGAAGAAATCAAGCCGCAGGTCGACCACATCATTTTCCCGGATGGCAAGCGCATCATCCTGCTGGCGCAGGGTCGTCTGGTGAACCTGGGCTGCGGCACGGGTCACCCGTCGTATGTGATGTCGTCGTCATTCGCCAACCAGACCATCGCGCAGATGGAGTTGTGGCAGGAGCGCGATTCCGCCAAATATCCGGTCGGCGTCTATACCCTGCCCAAGCATCTGGACGAGAAGGTTGCACGCCTGCAACTGAAAAAGCTCAACTCGCAGTTGTCCGAATTGACCGACCAGCAGGCGGACTACATCGGCGTGCCCAAGCAAGGCCCGTACAAGGCCGAGCATTACCGCTATTGATTCGCCACGACTGAAGGAACTGTCATGCGTCTGCTGCTGCTGTGGGTTCTGAATGCCGTCGCCTTGCTGGCGGTGACGTATTTGTTGCCGTCGATTCAGGTGTCGGGTTTTGGAACGGCGCTGCTGGCCGCGCTTGTGCTCGGCTTCATCAATACCCTGGTGCGACCGGTGCTGGCGCTTCTCACCTTGCCGATCACGATGCTGACACTGGGCATTTTTTACCTGGTGCTGAACGGCTTGCTGTTCTGGCTGGCCAGCGCGTTCATCCCGGGATTCCAGGTAAACGGTTTCGCCTCGGCATTCGTCGGCGCGATCCTGTACGGCGTCATCGCCTGGGTGCTGTCCGCGCTCATTCCAAACAAGAGAGGCATGGACTGAACATGACCGAACGCACCTTCAGTTTTGAATTTTTTCCGCCCAAGACGGATGAGGGCGCCGAGAAACTGCGCGCCACTCGCAAGCAGCTGGCGCAACTCAATCCCAAGTTTTTCTCCGTCACCTTTGGCGCCGGCGGTTCCACCCGCGACCGCACCCTGGAAACCGTGCGCGAGATTCAGGCTGACGGTTCTGAGGCCGCGCCGCATTTGTCTTGTATCGGTTCGACCGAGGAGAACATTCGCGAAATACTGGCCGAATACAAAGGCCAAGGCATCCGCCATCTGGTCGCGCTACGCGGCGATCTGCCGTCCGGCAGCATGGATACCGGTGCGTTCAACTACGCTAACGAACTGGTGGCCTTCATCCGCAAGGAAACCGGCGACTGGTTCGAGATCGAAGTGGCTGCCTATCCGGAAGTCCATCCGCAGGCGCGCTCCTACACGATGGATCTCGCCAATTTCAAGCGCAAGGTCGATGCCGGCGCCGACGCGGCGATCACCCAGTACTTCTTCAACGCCGACGCCTATTTTCGGTTCGTTGACGATGTGCGTGCGCAGGGCGTCACCATTCCCATCGTTCCCGGCATCATGCCGATCGGAAACTACGTGCAATTGGCACGATTTTCGGACGCCTGCGGCGCGGAGATCCCGCGCTGGATGAGGAAGAAACTGGAAAGCTACGGCGATGATCTGGTGTCGATTCGCGCCTTCGGCCTCGATGTGGTGACTGATCTATGTGACCGTCTGCTCGCCGGTGGCGCACCAGGGCTGCATTTTTACACCATGAATCAGGCCGGACCCTGCACCACGATCTGGCAACGATTGGGCTTGTGACGATTCTTGGGAAATGTTGTCCAACAAGGCCCGCCTTACCCGCGGGCCTTGTTGTTTGGGCTGTGCCGGGGTGCGCCCGCCCCCGATGTAAAATCGACCTCAATATGTTTAACAGATACTGATCATGAATGCCCTGTGGATATTGATCCTGCTCATCCTGATTTCGGGGATTTTTTCGCTCGCGGAAATGGCCCTTGCCTCCGCCCGCCGGTCGCGGCTAAGCCAACTGGCCGAGGGGGGTAATAGTGGCGCTGCCACTGCATTGGCCATCAAGGAACACCCCAGCAGGCTGCTGGCCGCTAGCCAGATGGGGATTACCGCCGCTGCCTTGCTGATGGGTATTTACGGTGAATCGGCGCTGTCGGCCTCGATCGAATCCGTCATTCGGTCTTATCTGCCTGCACTGGCTGAGTGGCAGGCCTCCATCGCGTTCGCCACCACCATTGTCATCGTGACGGCAGTGTCCATCATCCTCGGTGAGATCGTACCCAAACGGATTGCACTCGCACATCCCGAGAAGGTGGCAGGCTTTTGTGCCCCAGCCATGTCCCTCTTCATCCGGCTGCTTTATCCGGCGATCCGCTTCCTGTCCTTTGTTTCTGATCGAATCCTGGCTCTGTTGCCGATTCGGGCAGCGCCCGCAGTGACCAGCATGGAAGATATCCTGGCGTATGTGGACGAAGGCGAGCGGGCAGGCTCCATCGCCCCCGAGGAAAGCGAACTGTTCGGCAATGTGATGCGCATGGAGGGCTGGCGCCTCGCCACCATCATGACGCCGGCATCGGACGTGGCCTGGATTGACCTGCTTTCTCCGCGCGAAGAAAATTTGCGCCTGCTGAAAGAGGCGCCGCATTCCCAGTTGCCCATTTGCAAAGGTGACCTGCAACAAGTCATCGGTATCGCCGAAAGCCACGACATTCTCAAGGCCGTCATGGAAGGCGATATCGATTTCGCCGAACTGCCGCTGGCGCCACCTTTATACGTGCCGGCAACGCTCAATCTCATCGACCTGCTGCGTACCTTCCGTCAGCAGCGGGCCAACTTCGCCCTGGTGGTGAGTGAATTCGGCTCCACCGAAGGCATCGTTACCCTCGACGACCTGATGTATTCGCTGGTGGGGGACATGGCGCCTGGAATTGACGATTCCGAGGACTCGCTGGCCGTGCGCCGCCCCGATGGTTCATGGCTGCTCGACGGCCTGCTGCCGATCGACGAAATGAAGGACAAGCTGGACATTCGTCGGGTGCCGCAGGAATCGCTGGGCAACTATCACACCGTGGGTGGCTTTGTGCTCGCTTCGCTTGGGCGTATCCCGCGCAAGGCGGAATGCTTCACCTGGGCAGATTGGGAATTCGAAGTGGTGGATGTGGACCGTAACCGGGTCGATCAGGTGCTGGCGACCCAGGTGTCGAAAAAAGAAATGTCGGAAAAACAAGTGTCGGCCGAGGGCAGCTGAAAAATAATAACGGTCGAATCGTTTTTCGAAGCGCGCTGATCGCCAGATTCAGGCGTGTCCGGAACTTAAAAAGCCCGCATCAAGCGGGCTTTTTTGAGCATCAGGCAAACATCATCCACCGAGTCAGGGCAGGCAGGCTTTCAGCGCCTTCAGGCAGTAATCGACGTTTTCCTGCTTGGCCGAATAGCCCATCAGGCCGATGCGCCAGATCTTGCCAGCCATGTCGCCGAGTCCGGCGCCGATTTCGAGGTTGAACTCGTTCAGCAGGCGGACGCGGATTGCGGCTTCGTCAACGCCTTCCGGCACGTAGATCGAGTTGAGTTGCGGCAGGCGGGCGGATTCTTCGACCACGTATTTGAGGCCCATGGCTTCGAGTCCGGCCTTGAGCTTTTCGTGCATCGCACGGTGGCGTGCCCAGGCGTTTTCCAGGCCTTCTTCTTCGAGGATCACCAGCGCTTCGTGCAGGCCGTACATCGGGTTGATCGGCGCGGTGTGGTGGTAGGTGCGCTTGCCGGCGGACTGCCAGTAACCGAGCACCAGATTCAGGTCGAGGAACCAGCTCTGCACGACCGTGGTGCGCGCCTTGACGCGGGCGATGGCACGTTCGGAGAACGACACCGGCGACAGCCCCGGCGTGCACGACAGGCATTTCTGGCTGCCGGAATACACGGCGTCGATGCCCCACTTGTCCATGTAGACGGGGGTGCCGCCGAGGCTGGTGACGCAGTCCATGATGGTGAGCGCGCCGAATTCCTGCGCGATCTTGCCGAGCGCTTCGCCATCACTTTGCGCACCGGTGGAGGTTTCTGCGTGCACGAAGGCGAGAATTTTCGCATCGGGATTGGCCTTGAACGCATCGCGCACTTTCTGCGGATCGACCGGTTTGCCCCAGGCGTCGTCGACGATCACCGGCACGCCGCCGGTTCGCTTGACGTTTTCCAGCATGCGTCCGCCGAACACGCCGTTGCGACACACGATCACCTTGTCGCCCGGTTCCACCAGGTTGACGAAGCACATCTCCATCCCCGCCGAGCCGGGTGCCGAGACCGGAAAGGTCAGCGCGTTTTCGGTCTGGAACGCCATCCGCAGCATCGACTTGATCTGCTCCATCAACTCGACAAAAGCCGGATCAAGGTGGCCGATGGTCGGCCGCGCCATGGCGTCGAGGATACGCTGCGGCACGTCGGAAGGGCCGGGGCCCATGAGGATGCGTTTGGGGGGAATGAAGGAAACGGTCATAACCTTGGTCTCAATGTGGAAACGATCAATTAAAACAAAGGCTTGATTCTACGGGCAAACAGCGGTTCGGGATATCACCGCTTACAGGTTCTGGCCCTGTGCAGGCAATCCATTTGCAACTGCCTCAGCCATGTCTATGGTTGGGTTTTGGTGTTGGAGATGGAGGTGACGCATGATAACGAACAGCATGGTTCCACTTTCGATGCTTGGCAGTTTGTGCATGCTGGGCAGCGCCATGGCATGGTGTCCTCAGGCAATGGCGGAATCCTCCCCGGGGGGCATGACGTTAAGCGACGCGGATCGGGTGGCGGTTTTCAAGGCGGCGGGCTACACGCTCAAGGGCAAGGAATGGCGCGCGTGCGACACCGGCGATTCGGGTGCGCCCTACACCCCCGGCGTGATTGAGACGGTGCGTGATCTGAATGGTGATGGGCGTCCCGAAGCGATCGTAACTGAAGGGGGCACTTATTGTTATGGCAATACCGGAACAGCGTTTCAGTTGCTGAGCAAGCAGGCCAATGGCAGCTGGCACCTGATGACCAGCGACACCGGGATGCCCGAGTTTCTGAAAACCCGTGGCGCCGGCGGCTGGCCGGATATCTCGGTGGGCGGTCCGGGCTTCTGTTTTCCGGTGCAACGCTGGAATGGCAAGGAATACAAACCGAATCGGTTCGAGTACGAAGGCAAGCGCTGCAAGCCGCCGCGCTAAGCAAAGGGAATCAGGCCGGCGGCTCGCCCATCAGCGGGCGCATCGCCGTCAGCATGCTGTTGAATATGCGCGGATGGGTTTTTTCCTGTTCGGCCAGCATCTGTTTCATCGCATAGCGTTGCTGTGGTTTGGCAAAGCACCCCGGGCAGTTCTCGAAGATCACCGGCAGTCCGGAGTCTGCGGCAAATGCTCGGGTCTGGCGTTCGCGCGCATAGGCAAACGGGCGAATGATGCGCAGGTCACCGGCGTCGTTCAGGTAATGCGGCGACATGGTTCGCAGCTTACCGCCGAACAGCATCGACATCATCAGGGTTTCGGCCAGATCATCCAGATGCTGTGCCAGTGCGACGACGTTGCAGTTTTGTTCGCGCGCCACGCGATAGAGAATGCCGCGCCGCATGCGTGAGCAATACGCGCAGAATGAATCCGATTCCTTGGTCAGCATTTTTTGCCCGTCGGCGACGATGGGTTGCGACTCGAGAAAATAGGGCACGCCAAGATCAGCCAAGTAAGGCTTCAATGGCGAGGGGTCGTACTGGTCGGACTGCGGGTCGACCGTGCACGCCAGCAGTTCGAATTTCACCGGGGCTTTCTGCTGCAGGTGGTGCAGCGTGTGCAGCAGCGACAGTGAATCCTTGCCCCCCGACAAGCCGAGCAGGATGCGGTCGCCGTTGCGGATCATGCGGAAATCGCCGATGGCGCGTCCGGCTTCGGTTGCCAGCGAGCGGGATGGTTTGACCCAGCCAGCCGTCACAGGTGCCTGCCCTTCGACGGGCCTGTCCTGAGCCAGGTCGAAGGGCTCAGGGCGAACGGCGCTTGGGTTCAAATCGTGGTTCATGCGGTAAATTGCAGCGCGTGCAGTTGCGCGTAGCGACCCTGTCTGGCGATCAGTTCGGCGTGGCTGCCGATCTCGATGATGCGGCCGCCTTCCAGCACTACGATGCGGGTGGCGCGCTCGATGGTGGTAAGCCGGTGTGCGATGACCAGTGTGGTGCGGTTGGCAACCAGTGCGTCGATCGCGGCCTGCACATGGCGCTCGGATTCGTTGTCGAGCGCCGAAGTGGCTTCGTCGAGAATCAGGATGGGCGCGTTTTTCAGGATGGCGCGAGCGATGGCAATGCGCTGGCGCTGGCCGCCGGAAAGCCGCATGCCGTTTTCGCCGATCAGGGTTTCCAATCCGTCGGGCATGGCCTGGATAAAATCCCAGGCGTGCGCCGCGATGCAGGCGGCGCGAATCTCGTCGGCGCTGGCATCGCGCTTGGTTCCGTAGGCGATGTTGTGAGCCAGCGTGTCGTTGAACAGCACGACATCCTGCGATACCAGTGCAATATTGATGCGCAGATTGCGCAGGGAGATGTCACGAACATCGTGGCCATCGAGTTCGATCACGCCCGCATCGGGATCATAGAAACGCGGCACCAGATTGGCCAGCGTGGTCTTGCCTGATCCCGACGCGCCGACCAGCGCCACGGTTTCGCCGGGCGCGATGTCGAGCGTGATGTCGGCCAGCGCAGGAAGGGTTTTGCCCGGATAGGTCAACGCGACCTGTTTGAAGGTCAGGTGTCCTTTGATGCGATCAAGCGTGTGTGTCCCGGTGTCGCGCTCGGCATCCTGGTCAAGCATGGAGAAGATGGTTTCGGATGCGGCGAGCCCGCGCTGCAGTTGGTCGTTTACGCCGGTTAGTCGCTTGAGCGGTGCAAACAGCATCAACATGGCCATGAAAAAGGCGACAAAACCACCCACTGTGGTGGTGTTGCTGGACGCTTGTCCGGCGGCAATGTAGACGATGGCCGCGAGCGCCATCGCGGCGATGAACTGGATGATGGGTTCGTACACTGCGTTGGCGGCAACCCGTTTCATCTCGAACAGCCGTGCCAGATTGGCGGCCTGACGAAAACGCGTTTGCTCGTATTCCTCGCCGCCGTACAATTTCACCACGCGATGGCCGCCCACCGCCTCATCGACCACCTGGGTGAGATCGCCGATATTGCGCTGCGCCTTGCGCGACAGCCCGCGCAGCCGCTTGCTGGCAATGCGCACGACCCACAACGTGATGGGAACCAGGGCGAACACGATCAATGTCAGCTTCCAGTTCAGCCACAACAGATAGCCTAGCAGCCCCAGTACCGTTACGGTGTCGCGCACCAGCGTGGTGAGTGACACGGTGGCCGATTGCGTGACCTGGGTGACGTTAAAGGCCAACTGCGCGATCAGCTGGCCGCTGGGGTTCTGGTCGAAGTAGCGCGTTGGCAGGGCCATCAACTTGTCGAACATGGCGGCGCGCAAATCCATCACCAGCCGGCTGCCCACCAACGCCATGCAATAGGTGCTGATGAAGCTGGTGATGCCGCGCACCAGGAATAGTGCCAGCAATAGAATCGGAATCCAGCGGATAAAATCCTGGTCCTTGGCCACAAAGCCCTGGTCCAGCAGCGGCTTGAACAGCGCCGGCAGCATCGGCTCGGTCGCCGCGGTGAGCACCAGCGCGACGAGTGACAGCGCAAACATGCGCCAGTAAGGCTTCACATAGCCGAGCAGGCGGCGGTACAGGGCGCGGCTGTCGTACTCTTCTGAATAGGAGAGGATGGGCTTCATAGCAGTAGTATTGTGGCGAGCCCGAGGAAGATGAAAAAGCCCATGCTGTCGGTGATGAAGGTCAACAGGACTGACGAACCGATGGCCGGGTCACGTCCCATGCGTTCCAGTACCATCGGGATGAAGATACCTGCCAGTGCCGCCACCAGCAGGTTCAGCAGCATCGCCAGTGCCATCACCCCGCCCAGCGCAGGTTTGTCGTACAGCAGCCAGGCGAACACGCCCACCGCCGAGCCCCACACCAGGCCGTTGAGGATAGCCACACCGATTTCCTTCACGACCAGTCGGCGTGCGTTGGCCGTGGTGACATGTCCGAGTGCCAGTCCGCGAATGATCAGCGTAATGGTCTGGTTACCCGAATTGCCGCCGATGCCGGCGATGATCGGCATCAGTGCCGCCAGCGCGGCGAGTTTCTCGATACTGCCTTCGAACGCGCCAATCACCCGCGACGCGATGAAGGCCGTGCACAGGTTCACCGCCAGCCACATCCAGCGGTTTTTTGCCGCATGCCATACGGTGGCGAACAGGTCTTCCTCTTCTTTCAGGCCGGCCATCGACAGCATGTCGGCATCGGCCGATTCGCGGATGTAGTCGACCACCGCGTTAACGGTGAGACGCCCAATCAACCGTCCTGACGCATCCACCACCGGCGCCATCACCAGGTCGTAGCGCTCGAACGCTTGCGACGCTTCGTCGGCTTCGTCCTCGGGGCGGAATTTCACAAAGTCCTCGACCATGATCGCCGCGACCGAGGCCTCGGGATCGGTCGTCAGCAATCGTTTCAGCGGCAACACACCGATGATCTCGTCGGCGTGGTCGACCACGAACAACTTGTCCAGATGGTCCGGCAGTTCGCCCAGCCGGCGCAGGTAACGCAGCGCCACTTCCAGTGTCACGTCCTGGCGGATCGTCACCATCTCGAAGTCCATCAGCGCACCCACCGTATCTTCCGGGTAGGCTAGCGCCGACTGCAGCAATGCACGCTTTTGCGCGTCCAGCGTGGTCAGCAGTTCCTCGATCACATCGCGCGGCAGGTCGGCCGCGATGTCGGCGATTTCGTCGGTGTCGAGCGATTCGGCGGCGGCCAGCAACTCCGCCTTGTTCATAGCCTCGATCAGCGATTCGCGAACCGAATCCGACACTTCCAGCAGAATCTCACCGTTTTGTTCGGCATCAACCAGATTCCACACCAGCCGGCGTTCGTTCAGCGGCAAGGCTTCCAGAATGTATGCGATGTCGGCCGGGTGAAGGTCATCCAGCCGCCCCTGCAACTCAGTCAGTTGTCTCGCGTGTTCCCGATTGTCGGGCAGGTCCTCCTGCATCCCGCCCTGCCGGTGGACGTGCTCTTCCACCTGCCGCATCTTGGCGAGCAGCGTCTGGATCTGTTCCAGGCTGTTTTCCAGGTTGTCTTGCGACTGATTTTCGAGGGAATCGGTCATGGTCGGGCCGGGTTGCGAACGGCCGATTGTAGCGCGTTACAGCGGATATCCGGGGTCGATGGCCCTGGGTGAATACTCAGATCAGGCTGATTAACGCGGCACTCGCGCAGACCCCATATAGCGTTTGATGACAGCGACGCGCCGCTGGTAGGCACGTGAACTACGGTGATTTTCATACCAGCGCGGGTTGGGCGCCATGGCAGCCATCTGGGCGGCCTGGTCGCGGCTGAGATTGGCAGCAGACGTTTTATAATAGCGGCGGGCGCCGGCTTCAACGCCGTAGATGCCGTTGCCCCATTCGATGACGTTGAGATAGACCTCAAGGATGCGGCGCTTGCTCCAGGTGGCCTCGATCATCAGGGTGATGATGGCTTCCTGGCCCTTGCGGATGAAGCTGCGCTTGCCGGAGAGGAACAGGTTTTTGGCGAGTTGCTGGCTGATGGTGGAACCGCCCGCGACCAGATGGCCCTTCTTCAGATTCTTTTCCACGGCAACCTGGATGCCTTCAACATCAAATCCTTCGTGATCGAGAAATTTTCCGTCTTCGGCCGCCACGATGGCGCGTTTCATGTTGATGGATATGCGGTCATACGGTACCCACTTGTGGCGCAGTTCGGCGTCTGGATTCTTGTCTTGCTGGCGAACCAGCCCCGCTTCCATGAAGGCAGTGGAAGTGGGGTTGTGATCAATCCACCACAGTACATGCGCAAACAGCCAGAACTGATACAGCAGCACCAGCACGAATACGACTGCCAGACTCTCGCCCAACCAGCGTAAGAGTCTGCGCATCATGTGCGCAGCCAGGCGATAACGGGCGCAGTGTCAGGGCGCACGCCGCGCCATAGGGCAAACGCTTCGGCCGCCTGTTCGACCAGCATGCCGAGTCCGTCGGTGGTGGCCGCACCGTGTTTACCGGCAAAAGTCAGGAAAGGCGTATCGCGTCCGTACATCATGTCGTAGGCCAGGGTGTTTGCGGTAAAAATGCGCGGTGAAAGCGGTGGCAGCTCATTGGCCAGGCTGGCGGCGGTGGCGTTGATGACGAGATCGAACGGCGTATCGGCGGCTTCGAAACTGCAAGCCGTGATGTCGGTTTGAGTGATGGCATGACCAAACAACTCGGCGAGTTCTTGCGCGCGGCTGACGGTGCGGTTGGCGATAAAGAGCGCGCTGGGCGCTCGGTCCAGCAAGGGCTCGATCACCCCGCGTGCCGCACCGCCGGCGCCGAGCAGCAAGACGCGTTTCCCTGCAAGGGTGAAGTGCAGGTTACGGGTGAGATCGGCCAGCAATCCGGCACCATCGGTGTTGTCGCCAAGGATGCCATCGACATTGAAGGCGAGGGTGTTGACCGCGCCAGCGCGTTGAGCACGTAGGCTCAACGCGCTGGCCAGCTTGAAGGCTTCCTGTTTGAACGGCACCGTGACATTGGCGCCGCGCCCGCCCGCCGCGATGAATTGCGCCACGCTGTCCGCAAACCCGTCGAGCGGCGCGAGGATGGCTTCATATGTCATGTCCTGCCCGGTTTGACGCGCAAAGGCGGCGTGAATCTGCGGGGATTTGGAATGGGCAATCGGGTGCCCGAATACAGCGTAACGGTCGGTCATGGCGGCCGTATTTTAGCTGCTGAAGCGCCTGGGGTGCGTTTTTATGCTGCTCGATTCGGTCCGGGATATCAGCTTTGGGTCCAGGGCAGGCCCAGGTGTTTCCAGCCGTTGAGTTCGTTGCGGTGGCCAGTAGCCTTGTCGAGGTCGCCCTCAAACCCTTCCAGCACGTTGTAACAGTTACCGCGTCCGGCTTCGGTGCAGGCAGCGGCGGCACGCTGAGAGCGATGGCCGTTGCGGCAGATGAACAACAGCAGGATTTCCGGGTCGGTGCCCTGCGCCAGTTGGGTCAGAAAATGGGGATTGAGTACCCATCCTGGCCAGGATTGCCATTCCACATGCACTGCCCCCGGGATGATGCCGACAAGTTCGAGTTCCGCGTGCGAACGCACATCGATCAGACGCGTGCTGGGCGCAAGCTGCATCAGATCATGGGCTTCGTGAGGCAGCAAGGCACCCGCAAAAGGCCAGGCATTTGATTGGCTACGGCTTTGGGCCGCGTTGAGCAGTTCGGTAATGCGTCCCATGATGAAAACCTCTAGGTGTCCGGTTCAGTATAAGAAAGTCCGGGCCGGATGCAATGCGCACCAAATTGGTGCCCCAGGTGGTGCGAGTGCATCGTTAGGGTGCATTACGGAATACTGACGATACACTACCCTGCCATGAAAGCCTTGTGGCACAATATTCACGGTCTGTTTTTATGCATGGCACAGTTGCTGCTACCAGCCTTTAAGCGTGACATTTCTGGACGGCCTTAGCTGTGCAGTCTGTAACGTCGTAATTCTATCCATTTCAGTTTGAGGAGATTCAGCATGGCCGTGGCCAAAGTGATCAAGATGATTCAGGACAATGAAGTTAGGTTCGTTGATCTGCGTTTTACCGATACCCGCGGCAAGGAACAGCACGTATCGATTCCTGCCCGTATCGTGACCGAAGAATGGTTTGAAGATGGTCACCCGTTTGATGGCTCCTCGATTGCTGGCTGGAAGGGCATTCAGATGTCCGATATGCTGCTGAAAGCCGATCCGGATTCGGCCTGGATGGATCCTTTCTTCGATGAATCCACCCTGATCCTGACCTGCGACGTGATTGAGCCGTCCGACGGTAAGGGCTATGAACGCGACCCGCGTTCGGTGGCGCGCCGTGCCGAGGCCTATCTGAAATCGACCGGAATCGCCGATACTGCCTACTTCGGTCCGGAACCTGAGTTCTTTATTTTTGATTCCATTACCTGGCACGACAACATGTCGGGCTGCGGCGTGCAAATCAATTCCGAAGAAGCCTCCTGGTCGTCGGCTGAAAAATACGAAAACGGCAACACTGGTCACCGTCCCGGCGTCAAGGGCGGTTATTTCCCGGTGCCCCCGGTTGACAGCCTGCAGGATATCCGTGCCGCCATGGTGATGGCATTGGAAGAAGCCGGTGTCCCGGTTGAAGTGTTTCACCACGAAGTCGCCACCGCCGGCCAGTGCGAAATCGGCACCCAGTTCAGCACACTGACCAAGCGCGCCGACTGGACGCAGATGCTGAAGTACATTGTGCATAACGTCGCCCACGCTTACGGCAAGACCGCGACTTTCATGCCCAAGCCCATCGTGGGTGATAACGGTTCCGGCATGCACGTGCACATGTCGCTGTGGAAAGACGGCAAGAACCTGTTTGCCGGCAATGGTTACGCAGGCCTGTCCGAAATGAGCCTGTTCTTCATCGGCGGCATCATCAAGCACGCCAAGGCGCTGAATGCGATCACCAACCCGTCGACCAACTCGTACAAGCGTCTGGTGCCCGGCTTCGAAGCGCCGGTGATGCTGGCCTATTCGGCCCGCAATCGTTCGGCTTCGATCCGTATTCCGATCGCTGCCAGCGAAAAGGCACGGCGTATCGAAACCCGTTTCCCTGATCCTATGGCCAACCCCTATCTGTGCTTTACTGCGCTCATGATGGCAGGTCTGGACGGCATTCAGAACAAGATTCACCCCGGCGATCCGTCGGACAAGAACCTGTACGATCTGCCGCCGGAAGAAGAAGCAAATGTTCCGAAGGTCTGCCATAGTTTGGACATGGCGCTGGACGAACTCGACAAGGATCGTGAGTTCCTGACCCGTGGCGGCGTATTCACCAACGACATGATCGACGCTTACATCACGCTGAAGATGGAGGATGTCACCAAGTTCCGCATGACCACGCATCCGGCCGAATTCGCGATGTATTACTCGTTGTAATCGCAATAGCTGATTGGAAAAGGGGTGGCCTCGGCCACCCCTTTTTCTTGTACCCATTATAGGAATGAAGGCTTGTCAGGGTATGGCTGGCCGTCGGATGTTCAAGACTGCCAGCTTTTGGCCGTTATCAGATGGGTACGCTACACTCAGAACCCTATGCAAACCACCCGCTTTTCATTTCTGTTGTGCCTGCTGTTGGCCGCACCCGCGCAGGCAGATATCTACAAATACGTCGATGAAAATGGTCAGGTCACGTTTACCGACGTCTACAAAAAGGGCGCCAAGCGCATTGATCTGCCCGGTGCGCCCACGCCGCTGCCTGCCGGTGATAAAACGCCCAGGCGCGCAACCTACAATCCCAGTCCGGCGGATTTTCCGCGGATCGATGCGAGTACGCAGAAACGTCGTGACGATATCCGTCGCCAGGTGCTGCAGGACGAAATTGCCAGCGAGCGTCGTAACGTCGACGAGGCCCGCCGCCAGCAGGTGCTGGGGGCGCGTCTGCAACCCGGTGAGCGCGCGACCGACACAACCTATCTCAATCGCGTCAGCAAGTTGCGCGACACAGTGCAACAGCACGAGCAGAATGTCTCGTCCATTCAACGCGAACTTGCCAATCTGAAGTAAGCGCCTGGCCTCATCCGAAGGTGGCTTTTAGGGCATCAATACAGATGGGCTTTATGACCTGGACGTGGTCGTCCCCGTAAAAGGGAGGCCGTGGTTGAAAGAAGCTTAAGCATCAACAATCAAGCTCCACTCGCAAGAAGTAGGCTTTGGTTGCAAAGAAGACGATAACGCATCAACAACCACGCTC
>JBBQDI010000004.1:0-14875 GCA_038319505.1 Burkholderiales bacterium | reverse complement strand
CATTGGCCTGTCTGCGCAATTCCTGAAGGAGCAGGACAGCCGACTCTCCCTGCCCGAGGTGATGGCCGCGTATCAGGCGGGGAAATTTACACAAGGGAAAAGCCCGATCCTGAATTTCGGTATTGGTTCGAAGCCTGTCTGGATCCACTTTTCGGTAGACAACCCGACAGCGGTACCCCAGCGCAAACGGTTATCCATTGAAACCGCCTGGCTCGACCAGGTTGATGTCTATGTTGAATACCAGGGGGCAACCGATGCGACGTATCGAGCCGGCGACACGCTGGCCTTCGATCAACGCCCGGTCACGAGTCGCTATTTTGTGTTCGACCCTGCTTTCAGGGCAGGCGTAAGCGATGTGTTTATCCGCATCGAAACGCCCGATCCCATGGTCGTTCCCCTCTATCTGCTGAACCCGGAAGCTTCACGGATCAGGCAAACGCAACAGGAACTCAGTTACGGCATCGTGTACGGTTTCCTGCTGGCACTGATGGCGTATAACGCCATCCTTTACTTCAGCCTGCGCAGTTCACGCTACCTGTTTTACGCCATCTACCTGGCCATGTTCGTGGTCATGAACATCGCCTACACCGGGCATGGCTTCGCCTGGTTCTGGCCCCATTCGGTGGTCTGGCAACAATGGTCCAATCCCGTCCTGATGCTCCTCTACGGCGTGAGTGGACTCCTGTTCGCCTCTCGATTTCTGGATCTGCGGATATATTTTCCCCGGGCCCACAACGCCGTCATGGGGTTTTGCGCCCTGTACGGCGTATTGCTGGGTGCTGCCATTCTGGCGGACAGTCAAAAATATGCGTTGCTCATTGCATTCAGCTTTGCTTTTTTGTTTGGCGGTGCCATGTTGTTTCTCGGCGCCATCTCGGTCTACGCCGGCCAGAAACCGGCGAAGTATTTTCTCATCGCAGCCATGGCTGCGATGGTGGGCGTCCTGCTGACGACCTTGTCGGTCTGGGGCTTCATTCCCCATAACAGCTGGACATTCCGTGCCGTGGAAATCGGCATGCTGATCGATGCCACGCTGTTGGCGCTGGCGCTGGCCTATCAACTCCGCGTCGGCCAGGAAGAACGGCTTCTTGCCGAACGTCTGGCGCAACTCGATCCGTTGACGGGCCTCAACAACCGCCGCGCCTTTTACGACAAAACCCGCTCGCTTTGGAGTCTTGCGATACGCCACGAGCACGACACCGTAGTCATGCTGCTGGACGTTGATCTGTTCAAGCAGGTCAACGATACCTATGGTCACGCGCACGGTGACAAGGTATTAAAGGCATTGGCGGCCATTCTCAAGCACTCCATCCGGCAAGGCGATGTGCTGGCCCGATGGGGGGGCGAGGAATTCATCGTGTTTCTGCCTGAAGCCAATCTTCAGGAGGCGACTGCGCTGGCAGAAAGGCTGCGCACGGCGATCGCGGAAATGCGTATCCCGCATGCATCCGGAGATACCCTGGTTACGGCAAGTTTCGGTGTGGCCCAGAAAGAGGCTCACCACCTCACGCTGGATGCGCTTGTGGCCTCCGCGGACGAGTGCCTTTTCCTGTCCAAGCAACAAGGCAGAAATCGGGTGACCGATAACGTGCCCGGTGAATAATTTCAGACGTCGAGACACGTCCTGACGCCGGTGTCAGATTGGCTTTACACCGGCGTCTCGGCCCGGCCCGTTTTCCCATGAGTGCTTATTGATGCTGTCCTCCTCCCCACCCCGGTTATCCCACTTGAACTCCTCCGTGATACGTCAACCCGAGCTGCTGGCCCCTGCCGGCTCGCAAGCCATGCTGGAAACGGCGCTCGCCTTCGGCGCCGATGCGGTGTATGCCGGTCAGCCGCGCTACAGCCTGCGCGTCCGCAACAACAGCTTCCGTGACGAAGTGGCACTGGGCGTCGGCATCGACTACGCGCATAGCCGTGGCAAGCTGTTTTATGTGGTCAGCAACATTTCCCCGCATAACAGCAAGCTCAAAACCTATCTGGCCGACATGGCGCCGGTCATCGCGCTCAAGCCGGACGCGCTGATCATGGCCGACCCGGGGCTGATCGACATGATCAGCGAAACCTGGCCGGAGATGCCCATCCATCTTTCGGTCCAGGCCAACACCGTCAACTACGCGGCGGTGCGTTTCTGGAAAAAGCTCGGCATCAAGCGCGTCATCCTGTCGCGCGAACTCTCACTCGACCAGGTCGCCGAGATTCGCCAGGAGTGCCCGGACATGGAGCTTGAAGTCTTCGTGCACGGCGCGCTGTGCATTGCCTACTCCGGCCGTTGCCTGCTGTCGGGCTACATGAGCCACCGCGACCCTAATCAGGGCGCCTGCACCAACTCGTGTCGCTGGGAATACGACGTCAAGCCCGCCGCAGTCGCGCCGGATGGCGACGTGTACCTGATCGAAGAGAAAGAGCGCCCCGGCAGCTACATGCCCATCGAAGAAGATGAACATGGCACCTACATCCTCAACTCAAAAGACCTGCGCGCCATTGAACACGTGCAGCGGCTGACGGAAATCGGCATCGACTCGCTCAAGATCGAAGGCCGCACCAAGTCGCCCTACTACGTAGCGCGCACCTGCCAAAGCTATCGCCAGGCCATCGACGATGCCGTCGCCGGTCGCCCGCTCGATCCGGCCTTACTGCGCGAGCTCGATGGCCTGGCCAACCGGGGCTATACCGGCGGTTTCTACGAACGCCACCCGGATCGCGAATACCAGAGCTACCTGAAGAGCCATTCCGAGTCAGACCGCAGCCTCTATGTCGGTGATGTGCTGGCGTATGACGCAGACGGCCAGGCTGAAATTGACGTGAAGAACAAGTTTTCGGTCGGCGACCGCATCGAACTCATTCACCCCAGGGGCAATCTGGAGCTGACGATCACAAGCATGCAAGGCAAAGACCGCGCCCCGGTCAACGTCGCACCGGGCAGCGGTCATCGGGTCAGCATCCCCCTGCCAGTGGGTTATGAGGGGGCATTCGTCGCGCGTTTTGTCGACGGGCCTGACTAAACACCCACTGGGGGCACGGGGTGGCGGTCATCCGAACCCACAGAAAATTCGTTCTATCGCATCAGGGGCAATAAAAAGGGGTGGTTTGCCCCGCGTATAATCCGCGGGCACGTCCGCTGGGCGGGCCTTTTTCATCCTGGAACCTCGACATGACCGACCATTTCGCTTTGCTGCTGAACGCCTTGATCCTCGGCATTATTGAGGGATTGACCGAGTTCCTGCCGGTGTCCAGCACCGGGCACTTGATCCTGGCGGGGCAATTGCTCGGGTTTAACGACGAGAAGGGCAAGGTATTCGAAATCGCCATCCAGTTCGCGGCGATTCTGGCGGTGGTGTGGGAATACCGGGCACGCCTGGGGCATACGGTGCTGAGCCTGCGGACCGAGCCTGCGTCGCAGCGTCTGGCGATCAATCTGATCGTGGCCTTCATGCCGGCGGCGGTGCTGGGCTTGTTGTTCATCAAGCAGATCAAATTCTACCTGTTCAATCCGATCGTCGTCGCTTCGGCGCTGATCATCGGCGGCGTGCTCATTTTGTGGGCGGAGCGCCGCACGCATGTGGTGCGGGCAGAAACGGTGGATGCCATGACCTGGCGTGACGCCTTGAAAGTGGGATTTGCGCAGGCGCTGGCGATGATTCCCGGCACCTCGCGTTCAGGCGCGACCATCATTGGCGGCCTGTTTTTCGGCCTGTCGCGCAAGACGGCAACGGAGTTCTCATTTTTCCTCGCGATCCCGACCATGTTCGCCGCAACCTTCTACGACGTGTTCAAGAATCGCGCGTTATTCAGCGCTGACGATATCAGTCTGTTTGCGGTGGGCGGCATCGCCTCGTTCATCAGCGCCCTGTTGGCCGTGCGCGGTTTGATCCGGTTTATCAGCAATCATGATTTCACCGTGTTTGCGTGGTATCGCATCGTGTTTGGCGTGCTGGTGTTGCTGTCGGCTTATATGGGGTGGGTGGACTGGGGCGTCGGGCACTGATTCAGGTTCGTAATAAACCGATACTTTGTCGACCATGCTCAGCCGTGCTACGGCACTGTCTGCGGCTTGTGTGTGCGCCTCGCTACAATTTCGAACCTAAATAAACCCTTTAACCTTCCTTGGGCGGGCGCTTGTCGAGTTTTCTTTGCAAGGTGCGGCGGTGCATTTTCAGCGCCCGCGCAGTGGCCGAGATGTTGCCGTCGTGTTCGTTCAACACTTTCTGGATATGCTCCCATTCCAGTCGCGCAACCGATAGCGGTTCAAGACTGACCGCCAGCGCGGCGTCGGGCTGATCGCGCAGGAGTGCGGCCAGGACTTCATCCGCGTCCACCGGTTTCGCCAGGTAATGCTGCGCACCCAGGCGCACCGCTTCGACCGCGGTGGCAATGCTGGCGTAGCCGGTGAGCACGACAATGGCGGGGGCCGGGGTGCGCGCGGCAAGCCGTTCAACGACCTTCAGGCCGGATTCGCCAGGCAGTTTCAAATCGACCACGGCGTGACTGGGGGCAAAGCTTTCCGCGAGGGCTTGGGCGTCCTCTGCGGAGTGTGCGATGGCAATTTCAAACCCCCTTTTTTGCATGGCGCGTGACAGGGTCGCGGCAAAGTCGACGTCATCTTCGACGATCAATAGTTTCCGGTTCATGTGGTGTGATTCCAGGGCAGGGTGATTCGCATGCGGGTGCCGCCGCCTTCGCGTTCAGTCAGGGTGAGGCTGCCGCCCAGCCGTTCCAGCGTGGCGTGCGTGAGCGCCAGTCCCATGCCCCAGCCGTGCCCCGGCTTGCTGCTGAACAGCATGCGCCCGGCTTGTGCCTTCTGTTCGGGGGTGAAACCGGGGCCGCGATCGGCAATGTCGAACACCAGCGCATCCCGGTTGGCAACAACGTCGAATTCCACTGGCTCGGGCGCGGCATCGGCCGCGTTGTTCAGCACGTTGAGTATGGCCTGCTCCAGCCCGTCGGGCGGGGTGAAGTTGCGCGGGTCGGCCGGCAGCGTTGGCGTGATCGACACACCGGGGCGCAGAACCTGCCAACGTTCGATCAGCGCGTTTAACCAGACGTTGAGGGGCAGCGCCGTCGGCGGCGTGTTTTGGGCGCGGGCCGCAAGTTGGGTGAGGATGCGCTTGCATGCCTGTGCCTGTTTTTCGAGCAACAGGCAGTCGGCGCCGATGTCGGGGTCGTTGGCAAATTCACGGGCGAGCTCGTGTGCAGTGGTCTGAATGGTGGCCAGCGGGGTGGCGAGTTCGTGCGCTGCCAGCGCCGCTTGCGTGCCGAGGGCGACGATGCGCTCGTCGCGCAGCTGCTTTTCGCGCAGGGCCGACAGTTCCTGATCGCGTTCGCGCAGCGCCGCGTGCATGCGGGTGACAAAAAACGCGATCAGTGCAGCGCTGATCAGGAAGTTGAACCACATGCCGCCCAGATGCATGCCGTAGGCGGCGATTGGATCAGCGATCGCCAACGGCTGATAAACAAACAGCAGCAGCGCATAAAATCCGCCCGCCACCGCAGCCAGCAGCCACACCCAGCGCGGGCGCAGGCTGATCGCGGCGATGACAACCGGCACCAGCATCAGCGAGGCAAAAGGGTTGGTCACGCCGCCGCTGAAAAACACCAGCACCGCAAACGCGGTGAGATCGGCCAGCAGGTGAGCGAGAAACTCCATTTGCGTGGCGGGCACGTCCAGCCGCAGCCGCCATGCCGTGGTCAGCGCGAAGAGCCCCATCAGGGTCAACACTGCGCTCATCGGCAGCATCGGCATCGGAATCTGGATGCCCCAGTGCAGCCAGACGATGCCAACTGCCCAGCCGGCAATCAGGGACACGCGCACGGCCAGTAATCGTCCCAGAAGGGCGCGAGCGGGCAGCGTGGAGAGCAGCGTGGATTCCGATCGAGTGGACATGGCGGCATTGTAATGCGCGCACTGTCGTGGACCGCGGCCTGCGACAATTTGTCCAATTGCGCGCAGCAGATGCCTCCCTAGCAGCAGGATGGCGCCTCAATGCGTTTCTTGCTTGCCCTTTTCCCGTCTCTGACAAGGTTTTTTCGTAGCCGCTAGCTTCAGAACTGGACGTTCACGCCGGCATAGAACGAGCGGCCGGGGCCGGGGACGGCAATGCCCCAGGGAACGCCGTTGATGGACATCGTCGTGCCCTGGCCGACATAGGCTCCGCCCAACGGCAGTGCATAGCCTGTGTCGAACAGGTTGTCGATCCCGACATCCAGGCGCACTTGCTTCCATGCGTAGCTGCTGCGCAAGTTGAACAGGCTGTAACCCGCGGTTTCGATTTCGTTTCTGACATCCGAGACATCGTTTTTCGCCGCCACAAATTGCGCTTCCAGCGTATTGGTCAGGCGGCCCCGTTTTTGTGTCAGCGCCAGCTTCGCGTTCAAGGGCATGATGTTGTACAGCTTGTCACCCGTATCCCGGTTTTCACCCTTGACGTAATTCAGAAGGCCGCTCACGGTGAAATCGCCATGCCGGGTTCCGCGGGCAATCAGCGTATGGCCCGAGATGTCGATACCGTAGAGACGGGCCGACTGGTTGACGAATTTGAGTACGTTGAATTGCGCGTCGGGGCAGCTGGCGCCATTGCATTGTGCATCGATGTAGTCCCTGACCTGCGTGTAGTAAGGCGCAACGCGCACGCCCCATGATTGTTTGCCGGCATCGTGCCAGTCGCCGGCAAAGCTCAGGGTGTGCGCCACTTCCGGCTTCAGGTTGATGTCGCCTACATAGCCGTTTCCATCGCCGACGAAGTTGTTCATGACCGCCGCCATGGTCCAGGTGGACCAGGTATAGCGCTCATACAGGTTGGGCGAGCGGGTCTTCTGGGCGACGCCAAACTCATAGGTCTGCGTCGCGTCGGGGGTATATCGGGCCAGCGCGGTCAGGTCCCAGTTGTGGTCGGTCTTGTTGTGGCGCTGGGTGTTGAAAGCGGTCCCGTCGATCTGCTGGTTGCTTCCCATGGCATTCGAGGCCGGGTTGTAACCGCTTACGTCGCCGGCATCCATCTTGACCGTCTCGTGGCGCAGCCCCAACAGGCTGGTCCATTGCGGGTTGATCTTCGCTTCCCATTCCCCGAACAGGGCATAGCGGTCACGCTGGCCGTCGTTGATGTTCCAGAAGGTGCCCGGAGACATCATGCCGGTGCCCGATGGCGGCCACCAGTCATCCAGGCGATAGGCCTGATATTCGCTGCCCACCCGCAGGGTGTCGCGCTCGGAAAGCAGGATTTCCGCGTTGACCAATAGGCCGGTGTTCTTCCCTTCGGAGTTCATCGGCATGCCCGGTGCCGTGGCGTACTGGAACTGCTTGTCGTCGCCAAAGTTCATCTCATGTTGGGTTTTCTCGTGGTAGGCGCGCGCTTTCAGCGTGCCCCATTGATACTGCCCGGTATAGCCAAGATTGACTTGATCGCTCGTGTTGTCGGTCATGTCCATGCGCTGGTTTGGGAAGTTCTCGTAGGGGATGTGCTGGTGTGCCAGCTTCAGATCGAGCAGGTGATTCTCATGGCTCAACGCAATGTCGAGCGCCTGGTTGAAAGCCTTGTAGGCAGAAGAGCCAACTTCGTCGAGCGGCAACGTATGTCCGGGCCGTCCTGTCGATGTGCTCGTCTTGAAGTCGTCGCCCGCCTTGTAGTTGTCCGACTGCGCAGTCGAGCCCGTATACGTCACGCTCAGTTTTTCGCCCGCCACCGTGACGGCGGCATTGGCGCCCATGGCATTGCCATTGCTGCGATAGAACGTCCCGACTTCACCCTTGGTCAGCACGCCTTCGCCGGCCTTGGCGAATTGCGGTGCGGCCGACTCCACGACGACGGTGCCGCCGATGCTGTCGCCGCCAACGCTGACGGGTGTAATGCCGGCATAGACCTGGATGTTGTCGACCCGAGTGGGATCGATGTAGGAAAGCGGCGAATTCATGTGGTTGGGGCAGGCCGCGATCAGATCCATGCCATCGACCTTGATACGCAGACGGTCGTCGGCCAGGCCACGGATCACCGGCAGGCTGGAAACGCCGCCGGCACCCTGGAAGCTGACCCCGGGAACGTCGCGGAGCAGGGTGGCGGTGTCGCTGGTGGCTGCACGCATCGGCTGCAGCGCGTCTGCGTCGAGCGTCACACGGTCGAGCGTCACACGGTTGAGATCGATGTCCGTGGGTTCCGAACCCACGACGACAATCGTCATGAGGAGCGCGTCAGATGACGCGAGTAGCGGATTGTCCTGTGCGGCTGCATGGTTCCAGAATGCGGACAGGGCAAGGGAAATGGCGAGGGGCACTGGTTTTCTGATGAACATCGTTTTTCTCGGAAGGTTTGAAATTTTTCCAAGTCTAGGGAATCTGCGCGTGCGCGAGAATGTGGCAAATCGTCGCAAATGACAGGTCTTGTGGGTTGATTTCCAGGCCCAGGGGAAAGGGATGCGGTGCGCATGCATATCGATCCGCGACTGCAACGTGCCGGCGATCTGCGGCGTTATGCCGCACCGGCGGGTGCGTTCAATTTGCTATCGTGCTGGCTTCGGCAAACCGCTTGAAATTAATGAAAACAATTAGACAGGCTGCCCTTTTGCTTCCCATGCTGGGGCTTCCAATGGTTGCGGAAGCCAGCTGCGGCTCGGCTTTCTGCACGATCAATACCGACTGGGATACGCAGGCGCCATGGCAGAGCGATGCCACGCGCTTGGACTTGCGCATGGAATTTATCCATCAGGACCAGCTGCGTGCAGGGAAAGACAAAATCACCGCCTCGGGCGAGGTCGGCGAACACGATGAAATCAAAACCCTCAACCGCAACTTGATCGCGAGTGTGAGCCACGCTTTCAGCCCATCCCTGATCCTGGCATTGCAGGTGCCGCTGGTCGCGCGCGATCATTCGCATGTCTTCAATGACGCAGGTGGGCCCGAACCGGAAAGCTGGGATTTCACCCGCTTGGGGGATGTCCGGTTGCTGGCGCATCTGCGACTGGATGATGCGCAGTCCTCACACGACCGTGCCTATGGGTTGATCGGCGGAGTCAAGCTGCCGACAGGTTCGATCAACGTACGCAATTCGGCTGGCGAAGCGGCAGAGCGCTCATTGCAGCCGGGTTCCGGCTCGACCGACCTGATTGCAGGTGGATTTGTCTCGGGCCATTTCGCGCAGGCCGGCTGGCATACACAATTGCGCTGGCAGCATGCGGTCAGCGAACGGCAGGGTTACCAGCCGGGTGACCATGTCGGCCTGGATGCCGGCATGACTTATCCGATGGGGACGCTTCAGGGGTTGGCGCAGATCAATATGCTCTGGCGTGGGCACGATACCGGTGTCAATGCGGAACCGCCCGACAGTGGCGGAAAAACAGTTTATTTTTCACCTGGCGTTGCAGTGCCTCTCGGCAGGGATGCTCAAATGTATGGACTGGTTCAGTTACCGCTGTACCAGAATGTGCGTGGTACGCAGTTGACGGCAGACTGGGCGGCGACGCTCGGTTTGACGATGCGTTTTTGAAAAGCGAGGGAAATGGAATGAAGCGTAATAAATGGATGATTGCATTAGTGGCCAGCCTGGCAACGCAAGTAACCTGGGCCGCCAACATCAGCGTGACCGATGCGTGGGCGCGCGCGACTGTACCGGGGCAGCAAGTCAGCGGTGCATTTATGCACATTCAATCTGACGCCGATGCGCGTCTGGTTGGTGTGACCAGTCCGGCCGTGGCGCGGGTGGAGGTGCACGAAATGAAAATGGATGGCGATGTGATGCGCATGCGTGAAGTGGGGACGATCGACTTGCCGAAGGGCAAGACCGTCGCGCTCGAACCCGGTGGTTTTCACCTCATGCTGATGAATCCGAAAAAGCCGATCGCAGCGGGCGATGTCGTGCCTTTGATGCTGGTGGTTGAGTCAGGTGGCAAGCGGCAGACGGTAGAGGTGAAAGCCGAAGCTCGCGGCATGGGCGGCGGCATGCCGATGCCGCACGCCCCTCACTGAGACTGGGCGGATCCCAGGATCGCCCCGCGCGCGCGCAAGTCATTCAATAGCGCGCCGCCGGCCTGCAGGATCAAAGCGGGATCGGGATGGCGGCTCTCGGCAGCGATTTTTTCCAGCGTGGCGCGCCCGCTCAAGCTGCCGGGTTCCAGCAGCGTCAGCAACCGTGCAGTAAAAGCGTTGATCTCGATGAACTGAACGTGATCGGCACCGTCGCGAAAAACCAGCAGATGGGTTTCAGCGGGCGGCACTTTGCGGCGCGGCGCGATGCGATGCACGGGCCAGTCGTAACGCAGGTTGGCCAGCACCGGGTTCAGCAGCGGCACACCGTCGAGCAGATCACCCGTCGCTTCGATACTGCGATCGACGCTGCGATCCGACACCGACAACACCAGCTCGATCCACTCGTAATGCGCCAGCGCCAACAGATACGGCGGGTAGCCCTCGGGCGGCGCCCATTCATTTTGCAGAAACTGCACAAATTCGTCCGGAATCTGCCGGAAGTAAGGCGTGTGGCTGCGATGCGTGCTGAAAAATGCGCGCACCAGCTTCGCCCACTTACGCTTGCCCAGCACCTGTTGCAGCACCGGAAAACACCCCAGCAAAGAACGCTCAACGTTGTTGTAGAGCAGTTCGGTATAGATTTTCATCCGCCGGGCTGCCACTCCGGTCGGGCGTGGGTTTGCCTTGGGGTCGCGGATATGCGCGGCAAAGGCAAGCTGGTAGCGCTGGAACTCAGGAAGCGCGGGCGACGGTTTCATGGGCGCGATGCGCGGCCTGGCTGTGTTGACTTTGAATCCGCGCGATGCGTTCGACTTCACGCGTCAGCTCGGCCAGTGGCGGAATATTGAAATCACGTTCCAGCAGCGTGGGGTATACGCCGTGGATGCGATAGGTTTCATCGAGCAGCGCCCATACCGGGTCGATCACATCAGCGCCGTGAGTGTCGACGAGCAGATCCTCCGCCTCGGTGTAATGCCCGGCCATGTGCAGGTAGACGATGCGCTCGGTCGGCATCGCGCGTATGAATTCGAGGGGGTCATAGCGATGATTCACGCTGTTGACGTAGACGTTGTTGATGTCCAGGTGCAGATCGCAATCTGCCTCTTGCAACACGGCGCGAATGAAGCTGGCCTCGTCCATCTCGGCGATCGGCGCGGCGGCGTAGAACGACGCGTTCTCGATCGCAATGCGACGTTCCAGAATGTCCTGCGTGCGGCGGATGCGCGCAGCGACGTATGTCACCGCTTCTTCGGTGAAGGGAATCGGCAGCAGATCGTATAAATGTCCATCGTCTGAGCAGTACGACAAATGCTCGGTAAAAAGCTGAATGTGGTGGCTGTCCATGAACTGCCGCGTTTTATGCAGCAGCATTTCATCGAGCGGAGCAGGGCCGCCAAGCGACAGCGACAGACCGTGGCAGACAAACGGGTAACGTTCGGTCAAGCCGCGCAGGTCGCGGCCATGGCTGCCACCCAGGTCGATCCAGTTTTCAGGCGCAACCTCGAAAAACTTGATGGCATCGGGGACATGGGTTTTTAACTCGGGCAGCAGCTCGCGCCGAAAACCCAGCCCCGCGCCGGTGGGGCGCAGGGTGTTCATGGCAGGCAGCTTATTTCATGCTGCCACATTTGCCTTGCATGGGCATCTTGGCGCCGCCGCATTGGCCGGCCCGCATTTTGCCCATTTCAGTCGTGTCGAGGACGCCATCCTTGTTGGTATCCAGGGCGTCGAACATGGCTTCGTGCCCGTTAACGAATTCTTCCTTGCTGATCTTGCCGTCCTTGTTGGCGTCCATCATGGCCGGACCGGGCATATTTCCGGCAGCGTTGGCTTTCATGCCACCGCACTTGCCTTCACCTGCTTTCATTGCGCTGGCTTTCATGCCGCCGCATTTGCCTTCCATGGGTTGGGTGGTGCTTGCATCCGCTACCTGGTAACCGTTCGACAGGTCTGACAATACAAATGGATTGCTTGCGGCCGACGCGATGGGTGCAGCGGCCATGCTTGCAACAAAAGCGGAACCCACAGCGGAGGCGATCAGTGTTTTCTTGGACATGAGGTGTTTTTTCCTGACGAGTAAATCAACGATTAAAAGTATTGCCGGACGATACCGGCGCCTTGCTAAACGCTCACTAATCGAGCTTTTTATGCAATTCGGTTGTGATGCGCTGCCGGGCTTCTGCGGTCAGTCCCGGGGCGTCATCGTTTGCTGACGTTTCCAGGCGAAACTGGCTGCGCATTGCCTGTAACTGCCTGTTGAATCGTGCACAGTTTTTGCACATGGACAGGTGCAGCCGCATCGCCATTCGGTCGGCAAACGGCAGGCGTTGGTCCATGGCACGTGAGACAAGTTCCGTTGTTTCTTTGCAAGTCGGCAACCACTTCATGCGGCACCTGCTTTCGAAAACCCGTTCAATTCCAGACATTGACGCATGAACAAACGCGCACGATGCAACAGCACCCAGCAATTGGTCGAAGTAATGCCCAGCTCCTTACAGATTTCCGCAGTTTCCATCCCCGCCACTTCGCGCAGACTGAACACCTGCGCCATGGTTGGCTTCAGGCGGTCGGCGCATTGGTCCAGCACGCGCCGCAGCTGGCTCATTTCGGCTTCGGTATCCGGGTTGCCCCAGGGCCGAATGGGTTCCGCCCAGTGGCCATCCTGTTTGAACAGACAGTCGATCGCTTCCTCGCCATCGGCATCACGTGGCAGCTCGACCTCGCGTATTTGCCGCCGGATCAGGTCAACGATCTTGTGCTTGAGGATGCCCGTCAACCAGGTGCGCGGGCTGGCGCTCCCCGTGTAACGGGCTTGCGCAGTGAGCGCAGCCAACAGGGCTTCCTGCACGGCATCTTCTGCCAGCTCGTCCGAATGCAGTTGGCGGCGCGCCACCCGGAATAAATAATCGCCGTGTTCGGTCAGCCAGGTCTGGGCGTCAAGCGTATTCATCTATGATCCTTGGGATTGACGCAGAGTGTAGGCACTTTAGAGGCACTCGCACAAAGCGGCAAGTCGGGCTTTTGGAACGGGAATGTCCCCGCCCAAATCGAATTCATCCGTAGCGCGCATCAATTTGAAAGCGTGCATGATTCCCGGAATCACGCGTTGTATCCGATATGGCACGACCGATCCGGTTTAACGGGCAGATTCACTGGGAAATGTGTTCTGTGACTTGTCGCCTTTAGAAATGCGCCTGCGCGCCGTCTTTTTAAAGGCGTAAAATTCGTCCAGATTCAATCCGGAGACACCATGACCGCGCCCCATACTGCCGCCGACAAGGCCAACATCCTGTGCGAAGCGCTGCCCTATATTCGGCGCTTTTACGACAAGACCATCGTCATCAAATACGGTGGTAATGCCATGACCGAGCGGCATCTGATGGAAGCCTTTGCCAAGGATGTGGTGCTGCTGAAACTGGTGGGGATGAACCCGGTGGTGGTGCACGGCGGGGGTCCGCAGATCGCCGGGCTGTTGCAGCGGATCGGCAAACAGAGCGAGTTTATTCAGGGCATGCGGGTGACCGATGAGGAAACGCTCGACGTGGTGGAAATGGTGCTGGGCGGCCTTATCAATCAGGACATCGTCACGCTGATCAACAAGCATGGCGGCAAGGCAGTGGGACTGACCGGCAAGGACGGCAATTTCATTCACGCCAAGAAGATGCTAGTGGCGAACAAGGACAAGGCCGACGAGATGCTCGACATCGGTCAGGTGGGCGAGATCACCAGCATCGATCCGGAAATCATCCAGGTGCTCGACGCCCGTGATTTCATTCCGGTGGTGGCGCCGCTCGGTGCCGATTCAGAAGGCAATGCCTACAACATCAATGCCGATGTGGCTGCAGGCAAGATCGCCGGTGTGCTGAAGGCGGAAAAAGTGATTTTCATGACCAATACGCCGGGCGTGCTCGACAAGCAGATGCAGTTGCTGACCGGGCTGACACCGCATCAGGTCGACGAACTGATGGCCGATGGCACGATTACGGGCGGCATGATTCCCAAGGTGGGCTATGCGGTTGACGCGGTTAATAGCGGCGTCAAAACCGCCCACATTATCGACGGCCGCGTTGAACACGCGCTGCTGCTGGAAGTGCTGACGCCTGAAGGTGTCGGCACCCTCATCAAACGGACTTGAATATGCGTTATTGGGTGATGAAGTCCGAGCCGAGTGATGTCAGTATTGATGATCTCTCCAGCATGCCGAATCAAAGTGTCGCCTGGTATGGCATCCGCAATTATCAGGCGCGCAATTTCATGCGCGACCAGATGCGGGTCGGCGACAAGGTGCTGTTTTACCATTCGTCATGCGCCGAACCGGGCATTGCCGGGCTGGCCGAAGTCAGCGTGCTGGCGTATCCCGACGCGACGCAGTTTGATCCGAAGAATAAATATTTCGATGCCAAAGCCACACCGGAAACACCGCGCTGGATGAACGTCGACGTCAAACTGGTGAAGAAAACACGGCTGATGCCGCTTTCCGAAATCCGCAGTTACCCCGAACTTGCCAACATGCGCATCCTGCAAAAGGGTAACCGGCTATCGATTACGCCAGTTGATCCGACCGAATACAAATTCATCGTTAAACACCTGTAATGATCGATCCGGCATTCCTTGCCGCTTACGGTGGGTTGGGGCTGGTGGTGGGATTTGTCGCCGGCCTGCTTGGCGTCGGCGGCGGCCTCATTATCGTGCCCGTGCTGATTGTTCTGCTGCATGCGCAGGGACTGGCTGCCGGAATGGAGCCGCAACTGGCGCTTGGCACCTCACTTGCCTCGATCCTGTTCACGTCACTGTCCAGCGTACGTGCGCACCACCGCCATGGCGCGGTGGTTTGGCCGCTGGTACGAGGCATTGCCCCCGGCATCGTGGTTGGCACGCTGGCAGGGGCAATGCTGGCAACACAGATGTCGGCGTATAGCCTGA
>JBBQDI010000003.1:0-15020 GCA_038319505.1 Burkholderiales bacterium | reverse complement strand
TGGCGGATGTATTACGACCCGGTCAGTCGATCGAACTGCTGAAGGAACTGCACATCCTGACGCGCGACGGCAAACTCAACCAGGACAGTCGCCGCAAACTGAAGCAGGTCTACCACCTGTGCAACTTCATCGAGCCGCTGTTAAACGACGTGCTGGGCACGCAGGACACGCTGACGCTGGCCGATCACGGCGCAGGCAAATCCTATCTGGGTTTCATCCTGTACGACCTGTTTCTGAAAGCGCGCCCCGGCGCCCAACTCTACGGCATTGAAACGCGCGACGAACTGGTGGAAAAGTCGCGCGAACTGGCGGCCCGGCTGGGCTTCACGCGCATGTCGTTTCTCGCCGCCACGGTAGTCGAATCGATCACCACCGACGCCCTGCCCCCGCACATCGACATCGTTACCGCGCTGCATGCCTGCGATACGGCAACCGACGACGCCATCCGGTTTGCGCTGGCCAAAGAGGCCCGTCATATCGTGCTGGTGCCGTGTTGTCAGGCTGAAGTTGCGGCCGTGCTGCGCAAGCACAAGAACGAATCCTTTGGCAAAACCCCGCTGTCGGAAATCTGGCGCCACCCGATTCACACCCGCGAATTTGGCAGCCAGCTCACCAACGTGCTGCGTTGCCTGCAACTGGAATCGCACGGCTACCAGGTCACCGTCACCGAACTGGTCGGCTGGGAGCATTCGCTGAAGAACGAGCTCATCATTGCCACCCGAAATGACGCGCCGCGCAAGAATGCAGGTGAACGTCTGCAGAAAATTTTGCAGGAACTCAATTTACAGGAACTTGAAGGGCGTTTTCTAGGCCCATAATCGTTTGGGAAAAGACTATGGTTAGATAAGTATGTGTCTAGTCTGGATTGCCTGATGCGCCTGCCTGCCTTGACCCGTCCGTTTGCCGCGCTGGCCTTGCTCGCTGTGATTGCGGGCTGTGCCACACCGCAATATCAAACATCCATCCGCCTGATTCCGCCGGCCGATGTAGCGGGGCGCGTTTGCGTCCAGGCCTGTGAAGCCGAAAAAACCCGATGTCAGACCGATTGCCAGGCCCGTTTCCAGGACTGTGCGAAAGGCCTTGAGCCGCAGATCGAGGCGGCATATGCCGAAGCGTTAAAACAATATGGGATTGAACTGAAGCAGTACGCTGCGGCCTTGCGCAACTACGAATGGCAGTCGCGTTTTGACTGGTTCAACACCTATCCCTACTCACCCTACTTCCATCCGTATTGGTGGGATCCGTGGCCAAGGCCGTATTTTCCGCCCCCCTATGCCGAGCCGGTGCTGCCTACCCGTGCCGACGTCAGAGCCCAGTTGGAAAAAACAAGCTGCCAGGTCGACTGTGGATGCCTGCCTGCCTACGATGGCTGTTTTACGGGATGTGGTGGGCAGCGGGTGACCGACACGCTGTGTATCAAGAACTGCCCACCGGCCAAGTAAAGTCTTAGCCGATTGGCGCTTGCAGACGGGTCAGCGCAACCGGCACGTTTGCCTTGTCGCTGTTGATCCAGATATCCCCATCCTGAACCATGCATTGCAGGCGCATGCCGCGATCGACCAGTCCGGCCAGCGCCTGGCTGGTGTCGGCGGGCAATTGCAGCACCGTCAGATTGGTGAGCCGCGTCAGCTTGCTGGCAATCGTCTTCCACCACAGTTCACAACTGCTGGTGTAGCACAGCACCACGACTTGTTCGGCACGGCTGCATGCGCGTCGGATGCGCGCCTCGTCGGGCTGGCCGAGGTCGACCCACAGGATGATTTCACCGGTCAGGCTTTTGACCCACACTTCCGGCTCATCAACATCGAACAGGCCCCTGGTGAAGGCGATGCCTTCCTGGGCGTTCAAGGCATAGGCCAATACCCGCGCCATCATGCGTTCATCGGTTTCGGAAGGGTGGCACGCGATGGTCAGCACGTGATCGGCGTAATAATTCCGATCCATATCGACTATCTGTAACTCTGCTTTGTAGATGGTGGCTTTGAGCGCCATGGTGAACTCCAACTACCCAGGGGGCATGACGACCCGGAGGGCATCCAGATCCAAAGGGCATCAATACCCGGAGGGCATAAATAAAAAAACCCCGGCGAACCGGGGTTTTTCACATCAGGTCGTAAAAATTACGAAACGATCTGGATGTTAGAAGCTTGCTTGCCCTTGGGGCCAGTGGTCACTTCGAAGCTGACTTTCTGGTTTTCCTGCAGGGACTTAAAGCCGCTGGAGTTGATTGCGGAGAAATGTGCAAAGAGGTCTTCGCCGCCGTTATCCGGGGTGATAAAACCAAAACCTTTTGCATCGTTAAACCATTTAACAGTACCCGTTTCCATCGTGTTTCCTATCTATCAAAAAAAATTGAGCAACATGCTCTATCAATCGAATTTCAAGGAAAACGCTTACCAGAGGTAGTGCAATTTAAAGCTTGAATCCAACAGATGGCGTATTGATATCACATAAAATATCGATGTCAAAGCATTTTTTCCATTATTGCCCCAGCGCACGCAACACCAAAGTGTCGCCACGCTGCGTAAATTCCAGATGTTTGAGCACGCTCATCCCCAGTAGCACCTCGTCATCCACCATGCCGGGATTGAGGCTGGCGGGTACGCCGCGCAAATTGAAGGGCCCAAACGCCAGCGCCTCAACCCGGGTTGCACGGGTGGTAACCGTGCCATTGGCGGTGACTGACTGCTGGTACGCGCCCGGCTTCAGACCCAGTTCACCCGAAAGATGCGCCGGCACCGACACCAGCGTGGCGCCGGTATCAAGCAGGAAGCTCACCCGCTGTCCGTTGATCGTGCCGGGAAAAACATAGTGCCCGTCGCTGTTGCGTTTTAGCACCAGTTCGGTTCCGGGCGCGATCTGCAATTGGCGATTGGGGTTGTTGCGCGCCTGCAGGCCGTTTTCGAAATAAAGATAAAACAAGCCCAGCACCAGCAGGCTGGCGACCAGCGCCATGCCGCGTCCGAGCGGGCGGTGGGGATTGTGGGACGCATCAGGTTTTTGTGAATTCACGGCGTTGAGACAGATCAGGCGGTTGGTCGTTCAGCGCACCTGGTAATTCATAAAGCGTATTCATGCAGCGCGCCGGGGAACCCAGCCTAATTCAAATCCCCCCCGCAAGGGAAGGCCGCGTCACCCAGGCGGGCGACACGGCCGTGAACATGGCACGTCTGATTTCAGACGTGAAGCATCCGCGGCTGGCTGAAGCGGCAATGCGGCGCGTCGCCGAATGCCTCTCGCAGATAGCGGGTTTGAATGTGCAGCAGTCGTTTGTGATCGCCCGCTTCCAGAAAAATATCCGGCTGCGCCATCAATGCGTCGTCCCACACCATTTACACCCCCCAGGCGTTCGGCAAGCCCGGTACCACGCCGGGGTCGCACTCGCTGAACAAGCGGCTCACGCTGGCCTCGTCGGCCAGACTGAACGTCACGTCATGCTCCAGACCCAGCTTGCCGAGCTGGATTTCCTGGTCGGCGGGAATCATGGCCACCATCTGGCATCCCACCCCGTCGAGGAGCACCCCCTTGGCGATCCGGCCGGGTGTGACCCCGGCTACGCGCGCGGTCTCGGCACTGGTGTGACTGTGTGGGTGCGCCACGATGTCAAACGGAATCATGTGCTGGTCGAGAAAACGTTCCATGCGATGCAGTGCATTCATCATCGACTCCTTGAAAACTATTGAGCAGTTCTTACTATAGATCACCCCGCACTGTCTGCCTGGCCATCGACAGTGACGGCTATCGCCGCTTGGGACGATCGCTCGGGTGAAAATGCCGGCGCGACAGCTTGGGATGTTCCTGCGCCTGGCAGGCGCGGCGATACGCCAGCAACGTGTCCTGCGCATGCCCCAGAACACTGTCGTGGGGATAGTGCCCCGCGGCGCTCAGTTCACCTGCGGGGATCCCGGTTAGCAATTCGATGCCCTCGCTAACATGCGCCACGGTGTGGATGTGGAAATGTCCCTGGGCGACGGCTGCCACCACCCTTGGCTCCAGCATCAGGTGGCGCCGGTTGCGCTGGGGAATCAGCACCCCATGGCTCCCGTCCAGACCCGCAGCCTCACACACGCGGAAATACCCCTCGATCTTTTCATTGATGCCCCCCACCGGCAGTACCTCGCCGTGCTGGTTGACCGCGCCGGTGACGCCGATACCCTGCTTGAGCGGCAACCCCGACAAGGACGAGAGCAGCGCATAGAGTTCAGCGCAGGACGCGGAATCGCCCTCCACGCCGTGGTATTGCTGCTCGAAGACGATCGAGGCGTTGAGCGAAAGCGGCGCGAGATGGGCAAACAGCGCAGCCAGATAGTTTTGCAGGATGAATACGCCCTTGTCGTGAATCGGGCCGGACAGTTCCACCTCGCGCTCAACGTTGAGCAGCCCCTCCTCGCCCGCGTAGGTGCGCGCGGACAGCCGCACCGGCAGCCCAAAACGGTGGTCGCCCAGATCGATCTGAGTGAGCCCGTTTAGCTGGCCCACGCGGGCATCAAACAGATCGATCAGGATATCGCCCTCGGCGATTTCTTCGCGCAGGCGCTGCTCGGGATAATCGTGCCGCTGGGTATGCGCTCGTAGCGCCGCCTCGACATCGGCCACCGTGACCAGGCCTGGGCCTTGGGCGCGGCATATCGCGGCGCTTTCCATCACCAGCGCCTCGGTGCGGCCGAATATCGCACTCTCGCGCGACTGGTCGTCAGCTTCGCGGTGCGATTCTTCCAGCAGGCGCGCTACCGCCGCCGCCGAAAAATGCGGCAGGCCATACTCATGGCAGGCATGCGCAACGAAAATTGACGAGGCGCGACGGGTGTCCGCGCTGGCCGAAAAACTGTCGGCAAAGTCCACTTTGGCGCGAAAGTGGCGGGCAAATTCCGGTGCGGCTTCCTGCAGTTCGTAATACTGCTCGCGCGAGCAGACCAGGACGATCTTGACCTCGACATCGACCGCCTCCGGCACCAGCGACACCGTTGCAATCGGTGTAAAGGACACGCCCGGATCCTCGATCTGCAGCCGGCCGCTGCGCAGGAAGCGCCGCAGTGTTTCCCACATCAGCGGGTCAGCCAACACATCGCGCAAATGCAGCATGAGAAAACCGCCGTGCGCCTGCATCAGGCTGCCGACCCGGATACGCGAAAAATCGGTCATCAACACGTCGTTCTCGGACTGGTATTCGACGCTGCCGAACAGCGAGCGGAATGTCGGGTTGTCCTCGACAATCACCGGCGCACCGCTGAGGCCGCCGTTGTCGACCACCAGGTTGACGCGGTAGCGCGCCAGTGCCCCGTGCAGTTCTTCCTGCCGGCTTTCGTCGTCCTCCCCACCATGGAACAACTCCAGGTTGTCGAACACGTCCCGGGCAATCGCGTCGAGATAGGTGTGGAGCTTGGAAGCATCCTTGATCTGTTTTTTAAGCCCGTCGCGGATGGCCTGCAATTCACGGTCGAGCAGCGGCTTCACCGCCCGGCGGCGCAACACGGCCAAGGCTTCGTTCATGGTGCGCCCGAGCGGCTGGGTTTGCTCGAAATAATGGGTAATCTCGGCCCGCAACTCCTGGTCGGCCTGCTCGATCGCAAGCCGTCGTGCCTTTGGCAATGCCAGCACTTCGTCCTCGGTCAGCGCCTGGCCTTTTTTGCCGGTCAGGGTAAACATGATGCGCCCCTCTTCGCGGTACATGGAGAAGCCGCGCGCTTCGGCAAACGCCGACAAGGCAGCATAGGCCTTGGCCTCTTCGGCCTTGTAGGCTTTTTCGATGCGTTCGCTTTCAGCTTTGTATTCCTGCCCCGCCAGGCATTGCGGAATGTCCGCCTGCAGGGTTTTCACCGCTTGCGCCAGCAGTTGGCGCAACAAGCGCCCTTCGCCCGCTGGCAGGCGCAACGCCAAGGGTTTTTCCGGTGCATCGAAATTGTGCAGATAACAGAGATCGGGCGGCGGCCGCTTGCTCGCCGCTACCTCGAGCATGGCCTGTTTGAGCAGCGAGGAACGGCCGCTGCCTACTTCACCCAGCACGAACAGGTTGTAGTTGGGCTGATCCATTCCCAGCCCAAAGCGCGCGGCCGCTTCGGCGCGCGCCTGGCCGATCCACGGCAAGGGCTCCTCCACCAATTCGGCCGTGTCCGCGAATCCGAGCGAATCAGGATCGATGGTCAGGCGAAGTTCGGCGGGTGACAGGATGGCAATCGGCATGGTGTGGGTTCGGGTCTGAAGGCTGTGTAATGTCCAAATTATTGCGCAAGACCACGTGTCCGGCCTGATTCATGCATTCAGCATGCCGCTCCACTGTGCCTGGCTTTGCTGATATTGCGTGCGCAGATAGGCGGCGTTCTCCTGCAACAAGCCCGCTGGCAGGGCCAGCGCCTGCATCACTGCGGGCTCGATCTGGCTGGCCGCCACACTACGGGGCACCGCTCGCGGCTCCCAGGTTTCGGCAAAGGCAGTCCGCTTGTCGGGACGCTGGCCCTGCTGCGGCGGGGTCAGGCTGACGCGTGGCAAACCAAATGCCAGCGCAACTATCCGGCCGTGCAGGCTGCTGCCGACTACGCCGCGACTGGCAGCGATGAGGGCACAGATGTCCCACAGATGCAGGGATTGGAAAAAACGCACCGTGCCCGGCAGAAGCCGACGCTGCAGTTTTTCATAGAGCACCAAATCATCGTGCCAGGGCGCCGCGCCGGCACGAAAGAGCACCAGTCCCAGGCCTGTTCCGGCAACCACCCGGGACAAGCCCTGCGCCAGCGCATCCAGACTGGCATCATCGCCAAAGTCCGCGCCGAACTGGCACGCCAGGTAGCCCTTGGGAAAGGCTTGCCGCATTGCTTTTACTGCGTCCTGCTGCTGGTGTTTTCGTATCACCTCGCCACAACACGCCGCCACCATCACGGCCGGGTCAGGACACAGCGGAAACGCCATACCCTCTGCATTAAGCGCGTTCTGGGTCTGGTGATCTCGCACACTGACCCAGTCCGCCTGCAGAAGCGCTGCCTTCACCTCTTCACGCTGCGCGGCGGTCAGGGTGATCCATTCCACCCCGCCTACCGCGTTGAAGATCAGTCGTCCTGACGGCGCGATGGCATCGCGCCCCACCACATAAGGCATGGTCCGCGTCGTGCCGAGCTGCCGCGCGGCCCAACCGGCGGCGGCAAGGGGATCATTGTCGTAGCGCGATATGGCCGTGGCGGCCGCGGCCGGATCGAGCAGCATGACCGCGGCCTGATACGCACTACAGGTCAGCAGTTCGCCGCCGACGTGAATCAGATGAGCGGGCCGTGCATCTCCCCGCGAAGAAAGCGCGCTCACCCGGTGCCCGCCGAAAGCCTGCAAATCGCGCGCCGCCAATCCGGAAAATTCAAATCGCTTGCCCGGCAACAGGGCCGTGATCAGGTGCGGAAACAACAGGTCGCCGAAGTTGTGGCGATCGAAGGCGCCGAACAGAACCTGCGAGGGCGTAGCGGGCGGTTTCATGTTCGGTGTGGGTCAACTGATGCGGCCGGGTTCATTGCCATGACATGCCTCTTGGGTTCGATGTATTTCACACGCATCGCAATTTCACATTACATTCTAGGAAAACCGGACCGCGGCATCCTTAAGACACCCCATGAAACCCTTCCGACCGTCATTTTTCATCCTGATCGCCCTCATCGGTGGGCTCGCCATTTTGAGTTCCACGCTGTCGAAGACGCCGGTTCTGCCGCTGTTCGCCCACGCGCTCCATGCCAGCCCGGCCGAAATCGGCTGGATCGTCATGGCCTCGACGCTGCCTGGTGTGCTCATCAGCTACCCGGCCGGCGCGCTGTCCGACTATCTGGGCAAGCGGCGTTTGCTGCTGGCGTCGCTGATCGTGTTTGCCTCCGCGCCTTTCCTGTATCTGATTATCAGCAACCCCTGGCAGCTGATGGCAGTGCGTTTCTATCACGGCTTCGCCACTGCGATTTTCGGCACCGTGGCGAGCGCGGCGATTGCGGAACGCTACACGTTCGATCGCGCGGCTAAGCTCTCCACCTATTCCTCGGTCACTATCGTGGGGCGCTCGATTGCACCGTTTCTTGGCGGCTTCCTGATTTCACTGGCGAGTTTCCAGGCGGTGTACGTCGCCTGCGCCATCAGCGGTGTGCTGGCGCTGGCTGCCGGCACGCTACTGCGCGACGAAACGCCTGCACCCGCCATTAAACGCGAACAGGCCCCTTTCTGGGCCAGCCTCACCACTGTGCTGCGCGACCGCGGCATCATGCTGGTGAGCCTGATCGAAGCGGCGCAGTACCTGGTGTTCGGCGCAATCGAAGCCTTCCTCGCCCTGTTCGCCGCCTCGCTTGGCATCCCGGCGTGGCAAATCGGCATCATCCTCGGCGTGCAACTGGTCAGCATCGTTTTCGCCAAACCGCTAATGGGTCGGGTATCTGATCGGTTGGGGCGCAAACAGGTCATTATTCCCGGCCTGCTGATCGGCGCGGTCAGTGTCGTGCTGCTGCCGTTCGCGCCCAATTTCATCGGCCTGACGGTGTTGAGCCTGACGTTCGGCATCGGCTTTGCCACCGTCACCTCCTCCACCGCCGCGCTGGTCGCCGATCTCACCAGAGACGGCTGCTATGGTGCCTCGATGGGTGTACTGAGTACGGTAATGGACGTCGGCCAGTCGATTGGCCCGGTGCTCACCGGCTGGATGGTCGGCATTGCCGGCTACAGCAGCGCCTTCACCCTGCTGGCGGCGATCCTTCTATCCACCGCGCTGCTGCTCGGGTTGCGGATTAAGGAAACGTAAACAGCGGAATGCATCCTGCCCAGCCTGATCAGATATATAGTGAATACAGCCGCATTGCCCCAAGGAGCCCGTCATGAATATCCGTTTACCGATTGTCCTGTTTGCCCTGCTGGCGTTTACCCAGGCGTTCTTCGTACTGCCCGCCGCCGCCGATTCGGTCGCACCGATCATTTCGTCCGCTGCCGTGGAGCCAAGCACAACAGCCGTGCAGGCCTGCCCGACCAACCTGAAAGGTGCGACCCTCGCCCAGATCACGACAACGGAATGCTGCAAGGGCCATAAAGGCCTGTGCGGCTGCCGCGCCGGCAAGCTCGTGTGCTGCGACGGCACCGTCAGCACCGAGCCTGGGTGTACGTGTCATGGGGATGACGGCTTCCTCGAATAAACGCTTATGGCAGCAGAGGATCAGGACGAGATCGCCAAACTAATGCGCGAGGCGCTAGAACACAGGCGTGGATACGCAGACTTTTTCTTGTGGCAACCAGATCGCGACCTCGAGGAATGGGGCGTTGTGACTTCGCTTGCTGAATCGTTAGCTGCTGAGGGCCGGCTCTTTTTCTCGAACCTAACGAGCCGCGGTCGCCCAAATGATCCGCCTGACTGTAAAGCGCTCAACCCGAACGGGGAACGACTGGCAATTGAAGTAACGGAGCTTGTTGACGGTGAAGCCATCCGTCAATTCAAAAAAGCACAAAAAGAGCGACGGTTAGTTGACCATGCAGAATGGACAAGGGAGAAGTTCCTTACCAGACTCCAGAGTCGTGTATTCGAGAAAGAAAAATGCTTTCCAAAACTCAAAGGATCTCCCTATCCGGGAGGCTATATCGTCGTCGTCCACACAGACGAGATTGGGCTCGATCTCGAAACTGTATCCCGCTATCTCGACGGATACAGCTTTACCTCACTTCGTCACATCACGCGATCTTTTTTATTGCTTTCTTATGACCCGAGCGTTGAAAGATGCCCCTACTTTGAATTGCGGCTAGATGGCCAACCCAATCAAAACTTCAGCCTACCGTAGGCTGGCTGTCTCAACTGTTGATGCCAAATCCACTGTCCTACGCCACTCACTTACTCAGCGCCACCCACACCCCATCCCAGCCCGACTCCGGTGGCGTCTGCCGGAACGCTGCAATCCGTTCCAGCATGGCCTGGCTGGGCCGATCTTTTGGCAGAATCGCGAGGCATTCGTGGAACGCCACTTCGGCCGCCTCCCAGTCCTGTTCGCGGTAGCGCGCCAGCCCGGTCTCAAAGGCCTGCACCCGCTGCTTGTCAGCGTCGCTCAGTTCGGCTGAATAGCCCAGCAACTCGTACACCCTGACCGGCTCCTGTTTGCCGACGACGCGCAGGCTGTCGATTTCGCGGAAGGCCAGCGTGTCGCCCGCCAGTTCGCGCGTGCCCTCGCTGACGAGGATGCGGGTGCCGTAGAACTTGTTGGCCTGCTCCAGCCGTGAGGCGAGGTTCACGATGTCACCGATGACGGTGTAACCGCGCGAGGTTTCGGAACCGATGTTGCCGACCGTCACCTCGCCGCTGGCGATGCCCATGCGGACGTTGACCTCGGGCAGGTTTTGGCGGGATCCGAACATCTCGGGCAGCCAGGCGCGAAAGGTGTCCATTTGGGCCAGCTGTTCGAGGGCGGCGATGCAACCCAGCCGCGCGTGGTCGGCGGGGTCGGAAAAGGGCGGACCCCAGAACGCCATCACCGAATCGCCGATGTACTTGTCGACGATGCCCTGCTGGCTGCGCACGACTTCCGACATCAGCGAAAAATAGCGGTTGAGAAAACGCACCGCGGCGTCCGGCGTCAGCCCCTCGCACAGGCGGGTGAAGTCCTGCAGGTCGGAGAAGAACACCGTCATCACCTGGCGCTCGCCCCGATCCGCCGGGAAGCGACTTTCCAGCAGGCTCTTCACAATGCGCGGGTCGACGTACTGGCCAAAGGTCTCGCGGATACGCTCCCGCTCGCGCAATCCGCCCACCATGTGGTTGAAGGAATGCGCCAGCGTGGCGAGTTCATCGTGGGTATTGACCAGGATTTCCACCTCGAGATCGCCCGCTTCCACCGCCCGCGTACCGCCCACAAGACGTTTGACCGGGTCGACCAGCGAACGCGTGACGAACGCCGCAAAAATCAGGCCGAGCGTCGTCGCGAGCGCGGTGATGATCCAGTTGAGCGTGGTGGCGCGTTTCTCCTCCGCCTTGGCCTGGGTGGCGGTGTCCTGGGTCAGCTTGTTGAGGATGTCGATGGTTTTGCCGATTTCGACATCAATGATGTCCTTCTCGTGCAGCAGGGCTTCGCGCACGATCTTCTGCGAGCGTGGCGTGCCTTCCTCCGCCTCGATCTGGAACAGGCGGAAGGTCATGTGAAAGTGCTGGCGCGCGGCCTGGATGCCGGGCAGCTGCTTGCCCAGTACGGCAAGCGTCACGCGGTCGAGTTCGATCCCCTTCTCTGCTTCAGCCTCGGCCAGCATGCGCAACGAGGAATCGACGATCTGGTCGGCATTGATGCCGCGCATGTCGAAGGCGCTTGATTCCTTGGCGAGGTATTCAGGATCGGGATGGGCCGCCTCCATCCCCGCCATCACCCGTTCCATGCGCACCATCTGATCGCGGATGAGAATTTCCACACTCGCCACCTGCTGCTGCAGCGGCAGGTAGTAGTCGGAGAGCGCCCGCACCTGGTTATTGAGCTGGTGGAAGTTGAGCACCGACAGCCAGGTGACGACCACCATCAGCGCCAGCAAGGCAGTGGTGATGCTGAAGATTTTCAGACTGATTGGAAGTCGCATGGCGTCAGGCCCTGGTGAACTGAAATGAAACCCGCTTGAATCCAGACATGCTGTGATCAATCTTCAGTGTAAGCCACTGAATCGGCAACACCCAGCCAACTTACTTACAACACCGGCTTGAGCGGCAGCAACTGCCACAAGCGCACCTGGCCGCGCTTGGTCAGCGGCACATACTGGTCGGGCTCGTCGGCGGCATTCCAGCTGTTCTCAGGAAGCATGTCGGTTTCGATCAAGGCCTGCACCTGCTTCGCCAGCGCCGGATGGTGCACGACCACGCCGACCTCGGTGTTAAGGTTTTCTGAACGCGGATCGAGATTGAAGGTACCGATGTAGGCAATTTCTTCATCCACCACCAGGGTCTTGGCATGTAGCGCGAATACGGGCGGTGTGGCCGGAGAATTGACTCGCGACATCAGGACCTGCCGGTTGGCCGGGTCGGGTTTGTATTCGTGGATATCCAGCCCCATTTCCAACAACTTTTTACGCTGATTGCGGTAGCCGGAAAATGCCTGCAGGTTGTCGGTTGAGGCCAGCGAGTTGGTCAGGATGCGTACCTTGACCCCGCGTGTGACGGCCGCCTTGAATAATGCCAGGGCGTTGTCGGACATCACCAGATACGGCGACTGGATCACGATTGATACGCGCGCATCCCCCACCAGTCGGGCCAGCGCAGCCGAGGTCTGGCCGCCGCCATTCAGCCGCCAGCGGTTGTCGTTCTTGCCCGGCACATCGTGGATGAAATCGGCCCGACCCCAAGCCATGTCGCGTGCCAGTCGATCGAAGCTGTCCGGCGTGGCATTGACGGCATCATGCACGGCAGGGGCAAAATTCTCCGGCGCACGGGCATAGTCGTGCAACTCGCGATACACCTGCTGCACCTCGCTGGCATCGACCTTCACGTTTTTCTGCATCAGCCCCCAGCCGTCGTAGAGCGAGGCCACCGGCCTCGACAGCGGATGGGTCCAGAAGGCTTCGAAACTGGCCTGCATCGTTTTGACCGCCTCGCCCAACAGCAAGGCATCGCGGTCGCGAAAGGTGTAATCCTGGTCGTAATCGAAATATTCGTCCGCCATGTTGCGGCCGCCGGTAATCGCCACCTTGCCATCGACGACAAAGGTCTTGTCGTGCATGCGCTGGTTGACCCCGCGAAAATCGATGAGCACGTTCAGCGCACGTTTGTAGAACGGCGTACCGACCTGATGCTTGGGGTTGTAGATGCGGATATCGATGTTGGGATGTTTGGCCAGCGCCAGCAGCGATTTGTCGGGCGCATCGATCAATAGGTCGTCGACGATGACGCGCACCTTGACGCCGCGATCCGCCGCGCGCAACAGTGCCTCGGTGGCCAGGATGCCGATGTTGTCGGTGCTCCAGATGAAATACTGCACCTCGATCGAGCGCTGCGCATGATCGGCCAGCCAGGCGCGCGCCAGCAGCGCTTCTTCGCCGGTATCCAGCACATAGACCCCGGTCTGATTCGGGTGTCCGGCAATCTGGCTGTCGATGATCGCCATGGGCAAGCCGGTGCTGGTTGCAAGCGCGGGTAAGCCTGCACCCAAGACCAGCAGCGCCATCACAATGAAACGTGTGCAGGTTGCCAGGATCATGGTGCGGCTGCCAGAAGTTCGCCTAGAGAAGACGTCAGGCCAGACCGGGCACCACCGGCACCCCACTCGCGACATCTCCACATTGCGCGCGGTAGCGCAGTGCGTGATCCATCAGCACGATGGCCATCAGCGCTTCGGCAATCGGCGTGGCGCGGATGCCGACGCAGGGATCGTGGCGACCGTGGGTGACAACCTCGATCGGCTGGCCGTGCAGGTCGATGGAGCGACCGGGCAGGCGCATCGACGAGGTGGGCTTGATCGCGATGTGGGCAACGACTGACTGGCCGGATGAAATGCCGCCGAGGATGCCGCCGGCGTGATTACTCAGAAATCCTTCAGGCGTGATTTCATCGCGATGCTCGGTGCCTTTTTGCCGTGCGACCTCCATGCCGTCGCCGATTTCCACGCCCTTGACGGCATTGAGCCCCATCAGCGCGTGGGCGAGATCGGCGTCGAGTTTGTCGTACAGCGGCTCGCCCCAGCCCGGCGGCACGTTCTCGGCAACCACGCTGATTTTGGCGCCCACCGAATCACCCGATTTACGCAGTGCATCCATGTAGGCCTCAAGCTCGGGCACGATGGCAGCGCTGGGCGCGAAGAAGGCGTTGTTGTCGATTTCGTCCCACGATACGAAGGGCACATCGATCGGGCCGAGCGCGCTCATGTAACCGCGAATCACGATGCCGTATTTTTCGGCCAGCCATTTTTTGGCAATCGCGCCGGCACCGACGATGGGCGCAGTCAGCCGCGCCGACGAGCGTCCACCGCCGCGCGGATCGCGGAAGCCGTATTTTTGCGTGTAAGTGTAGTCGGCGTGACCAGGGCGGAAAGTTTCGGCAATGTTGCCGTAATCCTTGCTGCGCTGGTCTTCGTTTCGAATCAGCAGCGCAATCGGCGTGCCGCTGGTTTTGCCTTCGTATACGCCGGAAAGAATTTCCACGGTGTCGGATTCGCGACGCTGGGTCACATGGCGCGAGGTGCCGGGTTTGCGGCGGTCGAGGTCATGCTGGATGTCGGCCTCGGCCAGCGCCATGCCGGGCGGGCAGCCGTCGACCACGCAGCCGATGGCGGGACCGTGCGATTCGCCGAACACGGTGACACAGAACAGTTTGCCGAGTGAGCTGCCAGACATGGGATTAACCGTGAAAAAGGGCCGAATGAATGCGCTGAAGTCTAGCACAGGCGCGGCTTCGGGCAGTGGCCGCCCCTGTCCCCTGAAGGTCCGGCAATACGATGTTCTGATTTTTACAGCTATCCTGCAGGTATGCGCCATAGAATGGGCAGGTACAGATGAAACCACGCATCAGCATGATCACGCTCGGGGTTCGGGATCTCACGGAATCAGTCAGGTTCTACGAGGCCGGACTGGGCTTCCCGCGCATGGAATCACCGCCCAAGGTTGCGTTCTTCACCCTCAATGGCAGTTGGCTGGCGCTGTATGCGCGTCACGCCCTGGCCGAAGACGCGACTGTTCCGCCTGAAGGAAACGGGTTCGAAGGGTTTACACTTTCCCACAATGTGACCTCGGAAGCAGAAGTCGAAAGCATCATGCACCAGGCGCTTGCAGTGGGCGCAACACTGGTCAAACCCGCACAGAAGGTTTTTTGGGGTGGTTACTCCGGGTATTTCAAGGACCCGGACGGCCATCTTTGGGAAATTGCACACAACCCGCATTTCTGGGTTGGCCCCCACGACGAGGACTCACTATGAACATCACGCAACATGTCACCACACTCGGTCAAAGCCTTTGGCTGGACAACCTGTCGCGCAGCCTGATCCACGACGGCACGCTGGCCCAACTCATTGCCGAGGACGGCATTTCGGGCGTGACCTCGAATCCCTCGATTTTCCAGAATGCCCTCGCCACCAGTC
>JBBQDI010000002.1:0-15088 GCA_038319505.1 Burkholderiales bacterium | reverse complement strand
GCAATGGCACCTTGAGCTCGGCGACGTTACACATGTGCGCCGGCAGTTCGGCACATACGTGCTCAAGCTCGTTCTCGGGCACTTCGAGTATCAGTTCGTCGTGTACCTGCAGCAGCAGACGGCTGGCCAGCTTCTCCCGGTCGAGCCAGCCTTGAACAGCAATCATCGCCAGCTTGATCAGGTCGGCAGCGGTGCCCTGCATCGGCGCATTGATGGCGGCACGCTCGGCGCCTTGGCGGCGTTGCGGATTCTTGGCATTGATCTCAGGCAGATACAGGCGGCGGCCGAATACGGTTTCGACGTAGCCTTGTTTGCGCGCAGTTTCGCGGGTGAGCTGCATGTAATCGGCCACCCCGGGGTAACGCGCAAAGTAGCGGTCGATGTAAGCCTGTGCCGCACCCCGATCCAGGTTGAGTTGCCCGGCCAGGCCGAAAGCCGACATGCCATAGATCAGACCGAAGTTGATGACCTTGGCCATGCGTCGTTGGTCGCTGATCACGTCTTCCAGCGGCATGCCAAACACTTCGGCGGCGGTGGCGGTGTGAATGTCGAGGTCGTTGGCAAACGCATGCAGCAGACCGGCGTCGTCGGACAGATGCGCCATGATGCGCAACTCGATCTGCGAGTAGTCGGCCGACACCAGCAGGTGCCCGGGCGGGGCAATGAAGGCCTCGCGAATGCGGCGGCCCTCGGTGGTGCGTGCCGGGATATTCTGTAGATTGGGTTCCGAGCTCGCCAGCCGGCCAGTCACCGCCGTGGCCTGCGAATAGCTGGTATGCAGTCGTCCGGTAGCCGGATTGACCATCTGCGGCAGCTTGTCGGTGTAGGTCGATTTCAGCTTGGCCATGCCGCGATAGTCGAGGATGGCGCGCGCGATCGGATGGTCCAGCGCCAGCTGTTCCAGCGTGTCTTCGTCGGTGGAAGGCGCGCCGCCCGGCGTTTTCTTGACTACCGGCAGGCCTTTCTGCGTGAACAGGATGTCGCCGATCTGCTTGGGCGAGCTCAAATTGAAGGGCTGGCCGGCCTCCTGGTAGGCACGCTGTTCCAGTTCCAGCATCTTCTTGCCGAGTTCGCCGCTTTGCACTGCGAGCAGATTGCGATCGAGCAGGATACCGGTGCGTTCCATGCGGAACAGAATGTCGGCCACCGGCAGCTCGATCTGACGATACACGAACTCAAGTTTGTCCGATGCCGCGATCTGCGGTGCCAGCGCATCGCGCACGCGCAACGTGACGTCGGCATCTTCCGCGGCGTATTCGCTGGCGTGCTCGATCGCAACCTGTTCGAAACCGATGCGCGACGCGCCCTTGCCGGTGACGTCGTCATAGCTGATCGTTGCCAGTCCGAGATGGCGCGTGGTCAGGTTGCCGAGATCGTGCGACTGGTGCGCTTCGAGCACATAAGACTGCAGCAGCGTGTCATCAAGCACCCCGCTGTGTTCGATTCCGCCGAGCGCGATGCCGTAGTTGGCAAAAATATGCCGGTCGTATTTGAGGTGCTGACCGATGATCTTGGGCTCGCGGCTTTCCAGCAGCGGCTTGAGTTTGGCCAGTGCGACATCGCGATCAAGCTGCTCGGGCGCGCCGGCATAGTGGTGCGCCAGCGGCAGGTAGGCGGCCACGCCCGCTGCGGTCGCGAACGAGATGCCGACCAGTTCGGCCTGCATCGCATTGAGGCTGGAAGTTTCGGTATCGAGCGCATATGCCGGCGCGGCCTGCAGTTTAGCGATCCAGTCGTCGAGCGCGGCTGCGGTCAAAAGTGTTTCGTAGTGGGCGCGATGATTACCACTGCTATCTTGCTCGACCGAAACCGGATCGACCACAGCCAGGGTGTCGAGATCGCGCAGCCAGCTGCGAAATTCGTAGCGTTCGAACAATGCCCGTTGCGTATCCACATCGCGCGGCTGTAGCGTCAGGGCGTCAAAACCAAAGGGCAGTGCCACATCGGTCTTGATGGTGATCAGCACGCGTGCCTGCGGCAACCACTCGCGCGCGGCGCGCAGATTGTCGCCGACCACACCCTTGACTTCGTCTGCGTGCGCCATTAGCTTGTCGAGCGTGCCGTATTCGGCCAGCCATTTCACAGCGGTCTTGGGGCCGCATTTGGGGACCCCGGGCACGTTGTCGACGGTGTCGCCGATCAGCGTCAGGTAGTCGATGATGCGCTCGGGCGGTACGCCAAACTTGGCGGTGACGCCGGCTTCATCGAGCGTTTCCTCGCTCATGGTGTTGACCAGCGTGACGTGATCGTTGACCAGTTGCGCCATATCCTTGTCGCCGGTGGAGACGATGCTGCGGATGTTCTGTTTTGCGGCTTCCACCACCAGGGTGCCGATGACGTCGTCGGCCTCGACGCCATCAATCACGATCAATGGCCAGCCCTCAGCGCGGATCGCGGTATGTAAAGGTTCGATCTGGCTGCGCAAATCATCCGGCATCGGCGGTCGTGTTGCCTTGTAGTCCGGATACAGATCGTCGCGGAAAGTCTTGCCCTTCGCGTCGAAAATACAGGCTATATAATCGGCCGCATGGTCGCGGCGCAGTTTGTGCAGCATGGACAGGACGCCCTTGATTGCGTTGGTCGGCTCACCCGCCGGATTGCGCAAATCGGGCAGCGCATGAAACGCGCGGTAAAGATAGGACGAGCCGTCCACCAATAGCAGGGTTTTTCTGGACGGGCTTACACTGGGCTGGTTCAATTTGGAAGCACTCACGAGGCGCACAGCATGCACTTGGATAAATTACCGATTTCCGCAGACCCGGCGCGTACCGCCGAAAATGATTACTCGGCGCGCGAATCGTGGCGGATGCTCGGGATTATGGCAGAGTTCGTCGAGGCGACCGAGCGGCTGGCGTCCATTCGCCCGGCCGTTTCGATCTTCGGCAGCGCGCGGACGCCCGCCGACCATGCCTATTACATGCTGACCGAGGAAATCGCACGCAAGCTGTCCGATTCCGGCTTTTCGGTCATTTCAGGCGGCGGCCCCGGCATCATGGAAGCGGCCAACAAGGGCGCCTATTTTGGCAAGTCGCCGAGCATCGGCCTCAACATCCAGTTACCGCACGAACAAAGCGGCAACGCCTATCAGGACATCAGCCAGACCTTCAAGCATTTCTTTGCGCGCAAGGTCATGTTCGTCAAGTTCGCGGCGGCCTATGTGGTCATGCCCGGCGGCTTCGGCACGCTGGATGAACTGTCCGAAGCGCTGACTCTGATCCAGACCGGAAAAATCCCGCGCATCCCCATCATTCTGGTGGGGGCCACATTCTGGAGCGGGCTGATCGAGTGGTTCAAGAACACGCTGACAGAAGATGGCATGATTGCCGCCGAGGATATCGACCTGATGCAGATCATCGACACCCCACAGGAAGTGGTGGACGCCATCTTCAGCCATTACGAAAAACGCGGCTTCATGCCGTCACTAGCCGAGCGCGAAATCCAGCTCAATCTGTAAATTTCCAGACTTTCATCTACTCTCAAATTAACCGTCTATTGGAGCTTGTCATGCGTCACGCCGTCTTACTGTTGTCCCTGATGTTGAGCGGTCTTGCCGTCGCCGCCGCCCCGCCCGATCACCCGCCTGGCCTCACGCCTGTACCCGATGGCGCGCCCGGGTCAGATGATGTGCCGTCGGTGACGATCAAGCCAAGCAGCCAGGGGCGTGTCGTCGAATACCGCGCCAACGGCCGGCTCTACATGCTGAAAGTCATTCCCAAGGTCGGCAAGCCGTATTTCCTGATTGACTCGAAAGGGGACGGCCAGTTTGCGCGCCAGGACAGCCTTGATTCCGGGATGCGGCCGCCGATGTGGGTGGTGAAGGAATTCTAAGTCTGCAGCGTCGGTTAAAATCCGCCGCATGAATACCGCCTCCAACCAAGATATCCCGCGCAAGGTCGCGGCCAGCCAGGGCTTTCAATGGGTGGTCGCCGGCTTTCGCCTGTACCGCAAAACCCCCTTGTTGCTGTCAGCCGCGTTTGGCATGCTGTTCGGCACGGTGATGGCGCTTGGCCTCATTCCCGTGGTGGGGGGTTCGCTGTCTGAACTGGCCTCGCCCTTGATGGTGGCCGGTTTCATGGCGGCGTATCGCGCGCTCGATAGCGGGGGCGAACTCGAACTGCCGCATTTCATGGCAGGCCTGCAGGGTCCGGTGATTCCACTGATGTCGGTGGGGGCGGTGCAACTACTCGGCACCTTGCTGATCGGTCAGGTCATGCTCGGCATGGGCTTCGACCCGGAAGCGGTGATGGCCACAGCCAAGAACGCAAACACGACCCCGGAACAGATGCAGGCCATGATGAACCAGGCCATGCCTGCATTGCTCACCGGTATGGCCCTGTTTACGCCTTTGATCATGGCGACCTGGTTTGCGCCGGCGCTGATCCTGTTTGGCGGTGCCCGTCCGACCACCGCGCTGGGGGTAAGCCTGAAAGCCGTGGTCAAGAACTGGGCGGCGATGATGGTCAACAGTGTCACGCTTGGCCTGTTGCTGTTCTTCTCTGCGCTGGTGCCGATGCTGCTCGGTCTGCTGGTCGCGATGCCGGTGCTGTTTGGTTCGCTGTATGCGTCGTATCAGGCAATATTCGCGGTGTGGGCGGACGACAACGCGCCTGCCAACGACAACGTGGTGCCGTTGAATCCGCCCGACGATTCAGCCAGCTGACAAGTTGGCGTAAGCCAGCGCCAGCCACTTCGTTCCAACTTCGCGAAACTTCACCTGCACGCGCGCGTCCGCGCCGCGCCCTTCAAAGTCGATGATGATGCCGGTACCGAACTTGGCGTGGGTGACGCTCTGTCCCACCCTGTAGCCGGTGTCGTTGCCGTGTTGGATTTGGCTGCGTGGCGCCGCAGGCGCGCTGTAGCCAGTGGATTGGGACGGGGGGTCGCGGCGGTGATTGAGGTTCAGCAACACCTGTTCCGGCAACTCGTCGAGAAAACGTGACGGCAGGCTGTAGCGCATCTGGCCGTGCAGCATGCGCGACTGCGCGTGCGACAGGTACAGGCGTCGGCGTGCGCGGGTAATCGCCACATACATCAGGCGCCGCTCTTCCTCCAGGCCGTTTTCCTCGTTTGCACTTTGCTCGTGCGGAAACAGACCCTGTTCCAGCCCGGTGATGAACACCGCATGAAACTCCAGTCCCTTGGCGGCGTGCACCGTCATCAGTTGCAGCGCGTCGTGACCGGCGCCGGCCTGATGCTCGCCGGCTTCCAGCGCGGCGTGGGCGAGGAAGACGTCGAGTTCCCTGAAGGCCGCTGGTCCATCAGGGGCTGAAGCGCCTGCGCCATCGACTGTGCCGGCTTCCGGCTCCCCGGCGCGGTCTTCATCCGAGAATAGCGTCGCCGCATTGATCAGTTCATTGAGGTTTTCCAGGCGGTCGGTGCCATCCTTGTCGGCCCGGTAATAGTCCGCCAGGCCGCTGGCTTCGATCACGTGGTCGATGGCTTCGGGCAGCGGCAAGTCGCGGGTGACCTGCTTGATGTCCTCGACCAGCTTGGCGAACCCGGCCACCTTGCCGCCGCCGGTGCACGCTGCCTGCCACAGGCTTGCACCGGAACGCGCGGCGTTCTCGGCAAGTTGTTCCAGCGTACGCGCGCCGATGCCGCGAGTGGGGAAGTTCACCACCCGCAAAAATGCGCCGTCGTCTTCCGGGTTGGTCAAGAGGCGCAGATAGGCGAGAGCGTGCTTGATTTCCTGGCGGTCGAAGAAGCGCAGCCCGCCGTAGACGCGATAGGGCACGTTGGCCGAAAACAGCGCATGTTCCAGCACCCGCGACTGCGCGTTGGACCGGTACAGCAGCGCCATCTCGGATAAATTGATCCCTTCGCGGTTGAGCGCGCGCACTTCCTTCACCACAAAACTGGCCTCTTCCTGGTCGGAATAGGCATCGAATACGCGGATCGGTTCGCCTTCGCCTTCCTCCGTCCACAGGTTCTTGCCGAGCCGGTGCGCATTCTGCGAAATCAGCGTGTTGGCGGCGGTGAGGATGTGGCCGTGGCTGCGATAGTTCTGTTCCAGCTTGATGACGTTGCCGTGCGCGAATTCGCGCTCGAACTCGGCCATGTTGGCGGTATTGGCGCCGCGAAAGGCATAGATCGACTGGTCGTCGTCGCCGACCGCAAACAGCGCCGCGTGCGGGCCGGCAAACAGCTTGAGCCAGCGGTACTGCAGCGTATTGGTGTCCTGGAATTCGTCGACCAGGATGTGTTTGAAACGGTCCTGATAATGCTGCCGCAGCGGCTCGTTGCGATACAGCAACTCGTAGGCGCGCAGCAGCAGTTCGGGGAAATCCACCACGCCCTCGCGCTGGCATTGTGCGTCGTAAGCTTCGTACAGCTCAGCCAGACGAATCGAGTATTCGTCGAAGGCCTCGGCGTCACGCGCACGCCGCCCGGCTTCCTTGTGACTGTTGATGAATCCCTGCACCTTTTTCGGTTCGTATTTTTCAGTGTCGATGTTCATCGACTTCATCAGCCGCTTGATTGCCGACAACTGGTCCGAACTGTCCAGGATCTGGAATGACTGCGGCAGCCCCGCCTCGCGGTGGTGGGTGCGCAGCAGGCGGTTGGACAGGCCATGGAAGGTGCCGACCCACATGCCGCGCGTGTTGATCGGCAGCATCGCCGAAATGCGCGTCAGCATTTCCTTGGCGGCCTTGTTGGTAAACGTCACCGCCAGCACCCCCAGCGGCGACAGCTGGCCGGTCTGGATCAGCCACACCATGCGGGTGGTCAGCACGCGCGTCTTGCCCGAACCGGCGCCCGCCAGGATCAGCGCCGACTCGTGCGGCAGCGTGACCGCAGCACGTTGTTCGGGGTTCAGGTGTTCGAGCAGGGCAGACATACGGATGTAAACTCAGGCGGTCAATTGCGAATTATAAAGGGCGCGTCATGGTGAAGATTCTGTTTTTCGGCGATCTGGTCGATACCTTGGGCATGGCTGCTGACGAAATCAGCCTGCCGCCCGACGTGACCGATGTAGAACGTCTGCTGTTCGTGCTGTCAACACGCGGTGAGATGTGGAAAAAGATGCTGCTCGGCAATCCCAAGCTGAACATCACCATCAACAAGCAATTCGTTGAAAAATCCTCGCCAGTCAAGGATGGAGACGAGATAGCGTTGGTGGGATTTTCGGTGGTTTGACCGCTTGCAAGCGAGCAAAAACGGGCATCCACAGCGAGTGTCGAACGCGAAGAGAAGATTCCCTTGTTCCAACATCCGTAGCCGCGCGTGGCTGCGGGGCGCCTGAAGGAAGGTAACGATGGCAATGGCCGGGATCAATCGCGCAGGGCGCATGGCGGGGTGGGTTGTGGCATTGGCCTTGTGCGGGGCTGTCGCGATGGGGGTGGCCAGAAGGCATGATATTCAGTTCGAACTTGGCTACGCTTACGAAAACGGACAGTTCCACGGCTGGACCCCGGGTTTCGCCCAGGACTACCGCAAGGCGTTCCACTGGCTGAGCCTGGCGGCACAGGCGAACCATCCGCGCGCGCAGTACATGCTGGGCATCCTCCATGCACAGGGTTGGGGGGCACCCAGGGATAGCACCCGAGCCGTTGAATGGTTTACGCAGTCCGCCCGTAACGGCTACGCGCCCGCTTGTTTCCATCTCGGGTGGATGGCTCACAAGGGTGACGATGTGCCTCAGGATGACGCGCGGTCGATCCGCTTGATGCAACAGGCGGCCGGCCAGGGCATGGCCGCGGCCCAGCTGGCTCTGGGCAGGTTTTATGAGCGGGGCGAAGGCGTGACGGCGGACCCGGCCCAAGCCCTCAAATGGTATGCGCAGGCCGTGCGTTTAGCCGGGTCCCGGCCCGAACTGTTCGACAATGCGGCGTTTTATGAGCGGGCGCAAGCCGCCCACGATGCGCTGGCCGTACGGATGGGCACCTCCAGCCATGAATGAGCCCGGACGCTGGCCCGTCAGCAGCCCTGAACGTTGTGGCTCGATCGGCCGGGCAACCGTGACCCAGGCTCGGGACCTGAAACCCGGTAACCCACGCATCAGCAAACGATGATGTGATTACCGCCAGGTAACAGCCAGCTAAAATGATCAGGATTTGAAACCAGACTATTCATGAAAGAAACGCAGTTGAACAATCCGCTCCACGGCATCACGCTGGAGCACATCCTGAATGAGTTGGTGGCGCGCTATGGTTGGGAAGACATGGGGCAGCAGATTGATATTCGCTGCTTTAAGCATGAGCCCAGTATTGCCTCGAGCCTCAAATTCCTGCGCCGCACGCCGTGGGCGCGCGCTCGGGTCGAGTCGCTGTATGTCGATAGCATGCGCAGCCGGGCGTGATGGAGACAAGGGGTCAAGCGCGATCGCTGAACCGTTCCGCGCCCTGACGAGCAGGACGAAATACGGAGCAAACCGAAATGACTTATGAAGAACACCTCGACGAGGTAACCACGCTGATCACCGAGTTATACGACATCAGTGACGAGGCGGCGATTGCGATGGTGATGCGCGCGCAGGCGGATGATTTTTTCAGTGTCCACGATGACGAGCCGGCAATCTGCACCCTGGAAAGGGCGCACCAGGATACGGAAATCGTGTTCAAGCGATATCAATAGTTGCGGCTTTGTGACGTTTCGAGGGGAGGCAGGGCTTGAATGCTCGGCAAGCAAGTCCCCACCGGTTGCCCGGGCTTGGTATAGTGCTTCTGTGCGGACAGCGATACATCTGCCTTCATTCTGTTCTCAGTATTTCAATCGGCCCGAGCGGCGATCAAAGGAGGTCTTTTGGCCAAACCCAATTACCAGTACGAAAAGCGCCAGAGGGATCTGGCAAAGAAGCTCAAGAAGGAAGAGAAAGCCCGGCAAAAGATCGCAGGCAAGACCGAGCCAGATGCCGTAGCGGATCAGTTCGAGACCACGCCCGCCAGCGACGACAGTACCGTAGTAGCACCGGATGGCGAGTCCGCTCCGGAGTAGCGTGATGGCCGCGATGCGGTTGTGATTCAGCGTGTTCGCGGCAGTAGCCGTGATTTGGCTGAACCCCAATAAAAAACGGAGCCTGAGGGCTCCGATTTTTATTGCAACGTGACGGCTTACTTTTTCTTGTTGGCAATCATGTCCTGAATGATCGGCGCCAGGATCAATTCCATGGCAAAGCCCATTTTCCCGCCCGGCACGACGATGGTGTTGCGGCGTGACATGAAGGAATTGGGGATCATGTTCAGCAGGTAAGGGAAATCAACGCCCTTGGGCTCTTTGAAGCGGATGACGATGAAACTTTCGTCCGGCGTGGGAATGTCGCGCGAGATGAAGGGGTTGGACGTGTCGACCGTGGAGACACGCTGGAAGTTGATGTCGGTCAGTGAGAATTGCGGCGTGATGTGGTGCACGTAATCCGGCATGCGGCGCAGGATGGTGTCGACGATGACATCAGCCGCATAGCCACGCTCGGCACTGTCGCGGTGGATCTTCTGGATCCACTCCAGGTTGACGATGGGCACCACGCCGATGCCGAGGTCAACATGCTTGGCGACGTCGGTCTTGTCGGTTTTCACCAATCCATGCAGACCTTCGTAAAACAGCACGTCGGAGCTGGCGGGCACATCTTCCCATGGCGTGAATTCGCCGGGGTTGAGGCTGGTTTTCAGACGCTCGTTATGCTCGGCGGCTTCTTCGTCGCTGTGAATGTAGTAGCGCTTTTTGCCGCTGCCGGTTTTACCGTAGGTTTCAAATAGTTCGGCCAGCTTGTCGAAGTGGTTGGACTCAGGACCAAAATGGCTGAAGGTCGTGTTGCCTTCAGCCTCGGCCTTTTTGACCGCTGCCTTGAAGTCAACGCGCGACAGGCTGTGAAAGCTGTCGCCCTCAATCACGGCAGCGTTGATTTTTTCGCGGAAGAAAATGTGCTCAAACGCGCGCTTGACGGTCGTGGTGCCGGCGCCGGATGAGCCCGTGACCGCAATGACGGGATGCTTCTTGGACATGCTGGGACTCCCTGAAGAGGTAAAAATAAAAGCGAAAACGCTGCATTTTAACCGCGCGGGACGGGGCTTGTCACTTGCATGCCGGAGCCCCGGTTTCAGGCCCTACATGGCGAATTCGAGCCTTTCCACGACTTTTTTCAGCGCAGCGGCGGCGCAGGCGGCGTCTTTGTCGCCCCCGGGTGCCCCCGATACGCCCACCGCGCCGATCAGGCTGCCGGCAGCGCGAATCGGCAATCCGCCTTCCATCACGATGAGGCCATTCATGTGGTTGAGTTCGGGGCGGATGTCGCCACGCGCAGCGCGGAACTCCCCGGAGTCGCTGCCCGACATGATGCTCATGCCGGCCTTGCGTTCGGCGATTTCCAGCGTGTGACGTGCAGCCAGGGTGTCGCGCAGCGCCGCCTGCACGTCACCGGCACGGTCGAGCACCACGGCGGAGACGTTGTAGCCTTGCAGACGACAGGCTTCGACCGAGCCCATGGCGATGTCGCGCGCCAGTTCAAGACTGATCTGCTTGACCGACAGCATGTCGGGTTGGGCGGCCATGACATTGAGGGGTGCGGCCGTCAGGGGGGCAATAAGCAGGGCTAGCTGAAAGTACGTCTTCATGAAGTCTCCATTGGTTATTGTTGAAAGGTATGGGCTTACCAAAGTCTGGCCAGGTTCCTGCCCATAATCATAACTTTAGTCCACGTGTGTGGATATGCACCCCCCCCGGCCCCGGAAACCGGGCGAAGCAGCAGGGCGGGCGGGTATAATCAGCCGCCTTGAAACCGTGCGGTTGTGGCAATGCAAGAAAAATACCTTCCATCGGACATCGAGCACGCCGCGCAGGCGCAATGGGCGGCCAGCCAGACCTACCGCGCCAGCGAAGCGTCCGATCGCCCCAAATACTATTGCCTGTCGATGTTTCCCTATCCGTCGGGCAAGCTGCACATGGGCCACGTACGCAACTACACCATTGGCGATGTGCTGGCGCGTTATCACACGCTACGCGGATTCAACGTGATGCAGCCGATGGGCTGGGATGCGTTTGGCCTGCCTGCGGAAAACGCCGCCATTGCCAACAACGTGCCGCCGGCCGCCTGGACCTACGCCAACATCGACCACATGCGCACGCAGTTGCAGGCGCTCGGCTTTGCTGTCGACTGGTCGCGCGAACTCGCCACCTGCAAGCCGGATTACTACCGCTGGGAACAGTGGCTGTTCATTCGCCTGTTCGAAAAGGGTGTGATCTACAAAAAGATGGCAACGGTGAATTGGGATCCGGTCGATGCGACCGTGCTCGCCAACGAACAGGTGATCGACGGGCGCGGCTGGCGTTCCGGCGCGCTGGTCGAAAAGCGCGACATCCCGATGTATTTCTTCCGCATCACCCAGTACGCCGACGAGCTGCTCAGTGGTTTGGACAAGCTGCCGGGCTGGCCGGAGCGGGTGAAAACCATGCAGGCCAACTGGATCGGCAAGAGCGTCGGCGTGCGCTTTGCCTTCCCGTATCAACTCGATGGCCAGGACGACAAGCTGTGGGTGTTCACCACCCGTGCCGACACCATCATGGGTGTGACCTTCTGCGCCGTCGCCGCCGAACATCCACTGGCCACCCGCGCAGCGGAAAACAATCCCGCGCTCGCCGCCTTCATCGCCGAATGCAAGCAGGGCAGCGTCGCCGAAGCCGACATGGCGACGATGGAAAAGAAGGGCATGGACACCGGCCTCACTGTCACCCATCCGCTTACCGGCGAATCGATCCCGGTGTGGGTCGGCAACTATGTGCTGATGAGCTACGGTGACGGCGCGGTAATGGCCGTTCCTGCGCACGACGAGCGCGATTTCGGCTTTGCGCAGAAATACAACCTGCCGATCAAGCAGGTGATCGCGGTAGAAGATGAGTCGTTCTCGCTGGACGCGTGGCAGGAATGGTACGGCGACAAGCTGCGCGGCCGTTGCGTGGATGCGGGCAAATATGAAGGCCTGGACTACACGACTGCGGTCGATGCCATCGCCGCCGATCTCGAAGCGCTGAACTTGGGCGAAAAGAAGACCCAGTTCCGCCTGCGCGACTGGGGCATCTCGCGCCAGCGCTACTGGGGCTGCCCGATTCCGATTGTGCATTGCGACAACTGCGGCGACGTGCCGGTGCCGGCCGATCAGTTGCCGGTGGTGCTGCCGGAAGACGTGGTGCCGGACGGTTCCGGCAACCCGCTCAACAAGCGCGCCGACTTCGTCAACTGCGCCTGCCCGACCTGCGGCGCACCGGCGCAGCGTGAAACCGACACCATGGACACGTTCGTCGAGTCGTCGTGGTACTACGCACGCTATGCCTGCCCCGATTTCGACGGTGGCATGCTGGATGAACGCGCCAACCAGTGGCTGCCGGTCGACCAGTACATCGGCGGCATCGAGCACGAGATCCTGCATCTGTTGTACGCGCGCTTCTTCCACAAGCTGATGCGCGACGAAGGGCTGGTGACGAGCGACGAGCCTTTCGTCAACCTGCTGACACAGGGCATGGTCATTGCCGACACGTTCTATCGCGAAGCGGCCGACGGCAAGAAAACCTGGTTCAACCCGGCCGATGTGGTCGTCGATGCGAATAGTGCGAAGCTGAAGTCCGATGGATTGCCGGTGATCAACGGCGGCACCGAGAAGATGGCGAAGTCGAAGAACAACGGCGTTGATCCGCAGGCGCTGATCGACCTGTACGGCGCCGACACGGCACGGTTGTTTACCATGTTTGCCGCCCCCCCCGAACAGAGCCTGGAATGGTCGGACGCCGGCGTCGAGGGCGCCCATCGTTTTCTCAAGCGCCTGTGGAAACTGGCCTACGAGCACGTGCAGGGCGGTGTAGTTGAAGCCTGCACCGGCGGCACGTTGCCCGATGCAGCCAAAACCCTGCGCCGACAACTGCACCAGACCATCCAGAAGGTCAGCGACGATATCGAACGCCGCAAGCAGTTCAATACCGCGATTGCCGCGGTGATGGAGCTGATGAACGCGCTGGCCAAACTGGAAGGTGACGATGCCACTACCCGCAGTGTGCGTCAGGAAACCCTGGAAGCCGCCGCCGCCATGCTGGCCCCCATCGTGCCGCATATCGCCGAGGCCCTGTACGCTGAACTCAAGCCGGGTGCCACGATGGCGTGGCCGGTCGTGGACGAAAGCGCGCTGGTGCAGGACACCATCGAACTCATGCTGCAGGTCAACGGCAAGCTGCGCGGGCAGATCAGCGTGGCGGCCGCGGCATCACGCGAGGCAATCGAGGCTTTGGCACTGGCAAGCGAGGCCGTGCAGAAGTACCTGGAAGGGAAGCCGCCGAAAAAAGTGGTGGTGGTGCCGGGGCGTTTGGTTAATATCGTCATATGAACAGACGTCTTTTTCTTGCTGCGATACCTGCGGTGCTTGTTGCGGGGTGCGGCTTCCAGCTGCGCCGTCTGGATGGCATGCAATTTTCCAGCCTTTATATCGACGCGCCACCAGCAAGCGCGGTGGCGCAGCGTATCCGGAGTTCGCTGGCATCCAGCAAGAAGACGCGTCTGGCCGCAACCGCCGGCGGAGCCGAGGCTGTGTTGAAACTGACCCAGGAAGATCGCAGGAAAACCATCCTCTCGCTATCGGGTGCCGGACGCGTCACCGAATTCAGACTCAGTTTGCATCTGAGCTATACCGTCATCGACAAGAATGAAAGTGCGCTGGCGGAGCCTGAATTGATTGAGCTAAACCGCGATATGACCTACGACGATGCGCTGCTGTTGGCCAAGGACGCGGAAGAACAGCTGCTTTATCGCGACATGGAAGAGAGCGCTGCGCGGCGGATCCTGCGTCGACTGCAGGCCATCAAACCCGGCATCGGCAGTTGAACCTGACGGCCGAGCGTCTGCCCGAGCAGCTTGCGCGTGGCCTGGCCGCGCTCTATGTGGTGGTAGGCGAGGAGCCGCTGGCGGCGCAGGAAGCGTCCGATGTTATCCGTGCTGCAGCCCGTGCAGCGGGACACAGCGAGCGTAATGTCTACACCGTGCAGGGACGCTACAACTGGCAGGGCATTTTTGCCAGCGGCGACAATCTGTCCCTGTTTGCCGAACGTCGCCTGACTGAAATTCGCATCCCCTCCGGCAAACCCGGCATCGATGGCGCCAAGGCACTGGAGGCCTACGCAGCCAAATTGCCCGCTGATACGCTGACCCTGATCAGTCTGCCGGGGCTGGACTGGAAGGCCATGAAGAGTCGCTGGTTTTCAGCGTTGGCCGCCGCCGGGGTGGTGGTCGAGGCCCGCCCCGTCGACCGCGCTGCCTTGCCCGGCTGGATCGATCGGCGGCTGTCGAAACAGGGGCTGCGCGCCGATCGCGCCGCGCTCGGTTTTCTGGCCGATCAGGTTGAGGGAAATCTGCTGGCAGCGCAGCAGGAAATCGACAAGCTCGCGCTGTTGCTGTCCCCCGGTCCGGTCACGCTGGCCGATGTTGAATCTGCCGTGGTTGACGTTAGCCGGCTCGAGGCCGACGCTTTGCAGGATGCACTGTATGCGGGCGATAGCGCCCGTTTTGCGCAAATCGTGACCGATCTCAAGGATGCGGGCGAAGCGGTGCCGGCCATCCTGTGGCAGGTGTCATCGGCGGTGCGGCTGTTGCTCAGGCTAAAATCAGCGATTGCACAGGGCGACAGTTCGGCCAGCGTCATGCGGACCCTGTGGGGACGCGACAAGCAACGCGCACCGCAAATCGAGCGGGCGTTGAAACGTCTGAGCCTGGTTCGGGTCGAAACAGCTTTGGCCGATCTGGCGCTGATCGATCGCCAGGCTAAAGGACTGGAACGGGTGGGCGACCCATGGGATACCTTGCTACGCGTGGGACTGACGCTGGCTGAATCTGACAAGTGATGGAATGAATATGGACGTTAAAAGTTACATGCAAACGGTGGGAAAACAGGCGCGCGAAGCTTCGCGCGCGATTGCCCGCGCCGATACCAACCAGAAGAACCGCGCCCTGCTGGCAATTGCCGCGGCGATCCGGCGCGAGATGCCCAAACTGCTGGAGGCCAATGCGCGCGACATGGAACACGCGCGTGCCAGCGGACTCGACGCCGCGCTGCTCGATCGCCTGCAGATCGACGAAAAAGCGGTAGCCGGGATGGCCGAAGGCCTGGAACAGGTCGCCGCG
>JBBQDI010000001.1:0-20935 GCA_038319505.1 Burkholderiales bacterium | reverse complement strand
TTCCGGTGCAACTTCAGCCGGTGCAGCTTCGGCCATGGGTGCAGTTGATTCAACCGTGGTGGTTTCAACCGTCATCGTTTCGGTAACGGGTGCAGTCGCATCCTGCGCCAGGGTCAAACCGGGCGATACCAGGGCAAGCATCAAGCCCAATGAAGCAAATAGCTTTTTCATGTTCATGCTCCTCAAAGGGCTTCAGGACCGGATTCGCCCGTACGGATACGCACGACCTGCTCCAGGCTGGTGACAAAAATCTTGCCGTCGCCGATCTTGCCGGTGTTGGCCGCTTTTTCGATCGCTTCGATCACGCGTTCCAGCAACTCGGCCTTGATGGCCACTTCAATTTTCACTTTGGGCAGAAAGTCGACCACGTACTCCGCGCCGCGATACAGCTCGGTATGGCCCTTTTGCCGTCCAAACCCTTTTACTTCCGTAACCGTCAAGCCGGTAACGCCGATGGCGGACAACGCCTCGCGTACTTCGTCCAGCTTGAACGGCTTGATGATTGCCGTTACAAATTTCATGTCATCTCCCAAATCAGGAAAAAGGGGTATGGAGCGGGCGCGTGCACCGCTCCGATGGGTCAACTCGTTTCAGAAGGCCTTGGAAATCCACACGGTGGTCGTGCTTTTATCCAGAAACTGATTATTGATGTCAGTCCAAGCTGCTTTGTTGGCATTGGTATCGGTGTACGCCACGCCTACGGTCACGCCATCCGTAACTTTGCTCAGCTTGCCCATGTCATAAGCCAGGCTAACCTTCCAGTCGTCGTAATCCTGAGCACTGTTGTTGTCGAAACTGAAGGTACCCCAGTGCGCGCCAGCGGTCAGGCCGGTTTCGCCGATCGGCACGCTCGCGGAAATATCCCAGTAGTCGGAGCCATCGGCGTTGGCGAAGCCAAAAACCTCATCGCTGACATAGTAGGAATACTTGGCAGTGAACCACTTCCAGCCCACAGAAGCATAAATCTCGGTGGTATCGCCAGTAACTGCTGTGGTCGTGGTGATGGTGCTATATTTATCACCCGGATACATGTAACCGATTGCGCCCAAATCATAGGAAATGTCGTTACCAATGCTGCCACGGTAACCGCCGTAGACGTCGATTTCCACGTTGCCAGAACCGTACCTCTGGAAGTCTTCGATCCAGCCTACGTTGGAACCCCAGGTACCCAGGTAGAAACCGCTGCTGTGCGAATAATCAAGTCCGCCCTGAATGGCAGCGTCACCACCGGTTTGAGAGATACCGCGGAAAACATAGTTTGAGGTCATGCTGACGTTGGCACTCAATGAATGTGGGCTTTCCTCAGCAGCCATTGCGAAAGTGGGAACGCCCACCAGACCAGTCAGAACCAAAGCGTGTACAAGTTTTTTCATGAATTTCTCCGAAAGTGAAGAGTCGCAAAATTGCAATTTTTATTTAGCACAAGGTGTGCCAACTAAATTAAACATAAAAATCAATAGCTTATTAATTCACCCCGGTCCTTCAAAGCCCTGAACGCACTTTAGTGGTGCGCAAAAAACAGGGGTGCACCCTATTTGGGCTACGCGCCTCTGCAAGGGGCTTGCTACACTCTTGCGTTAATGGAGGCCGACATGAATACGAATCCGAAATTTCCCAATCCTGCATTCATCAATGATGTGGTGGGCAAGCTGGGCGAGATGTTGAAGCAATCCCCGGCAAAAGACATCGAACAGAATCTCAAGGCTGGCGTCACCGCGATGCTGGGCAAGCTGGACATGGTGAGCCGCGAGGAATTCGACGTGCAGACCGAGGTGCTGGCCCGTACCCGTGCGAAGCTCGAGCAACTGGAAGCGCGGCTGGCCGAACTGGAAAAGCAGCACACCGAGTAAATGGCTGTCGCCGTCGTCAAAAGCCGGGCGTTAAACGGTATGGACGCGCCGGAAGTGGTGGTCGAGGCGCATCTGGCCAACGGCCTGCCGGCATTCACTTTGGTGGGGTTACCCGAGACCGAAGTCAAAGAGGCGCGTGACCGCGTACGCGCGGCGATCCAGAACGCGCATTACGAATTCCCGGCGCGACGTATCACGGTCAACCTTGCACCGGCCGATCTGCCCAAGGAATCCGGCCGCTTCGACCTGCCGATCGCGCTGGCGATACTGGCTGCCTCCGGCCAGATTCCTGCCGACAAATTCAGACAGGCAGAATTCGCCGGCGAACTGGCGCTGACCGGCGAACTGCGCCCGGTGCGCGGCGCATTGGCGATGGCGTTGGCCACCCGGGCCTCACAACGGCAACTGGTTTTGCCGGTGCAATCGGCCGCCGAAGCTGCGTTGGCCAGCGGGGTGGAGACGCTGGGCGCGACCAGTCTTCTGGAAGTCTGCGCCTGGCTGGCAGGACAGACTTCGCTCATCGAGCCCGCATCGGACACCCCTCGCGCCACGCCGGACTATCCCGATTTTATTGACGTCAAAGGCCAAACTGCCACCAAGCGCGCACTCGAAGTCGCGGCGGCAGGTGGCCATTCGGTACTGATGGCAGGACCGCCCGGCACCGGCAAATCGATGCTCGCTGCACGGTTTCCCGGCATCCTGCCGGCGATGAGCGAGACCGAGGCGCTGGAGGCGGCGGCGGTGCAATCGCTCAACGGCGGCTTTCGCTTTGAGCACTGGCAGCGACGGCCGTTCCGCGCGCCGCACCACACGGCGTCCGCAGTCGCATTGGTGGGAGGCGGCGGCAATCCGCGCCCGGGTGAAATTTCGCTGGCGCATCACGGCGTGCTGTTTCTCGATGAACTGCCGGAGTTTTCACGGCAGGTGCTGGAAGTGTTGCGCGAACCGCTCGAAACCGGCCACATCACGATTTCGCGCGCGGCGCGACAAGCTGATTTCCCCGCGCGGTTTCAACTGGTCGCCGCGATGAACCCCTGCCCCTGTGGCTATCTCGGCCACCCTACCCAGGCGTGCCGCGATACACCGGACCAGATTGCCCGCTATCGGGGCCGGATTTCCGGCCCCCTGCTCGACCGCATCGACATTCAGATCAGTGTGCCGTCGCTGACACAGGATGAACTGATGCAAACCAGCACGGGCGAGTCCAGCGCTGCCATCCGCGAGCGCGTGCAGTCGGCACGCAACCGCCAGATGGTGCGCCAGGGCAAACCCAATGCCGCGCTGGGCACACAAGAAATAGACGAGCTGTGCAAGCTGGATAGTGCGGGCGAAACCTTGCTGAAACAGGCCATCGCGCGACTCAACCTGTCAGCCCGCGCGTATCACCGCGTGCTCAAACTGGCGCGCAGCGTCGCCGATCTGGCCGATAGCGAAACCATCAGCCCGGCGCATCTGGCCGAGGCCATTCAATACCGGAGGCAAGCGGCATGAGTGACCCCTACGAATCGTGGCAGGAAGAAAAGCAATCGGCCTGGCTCTACCGCGTGGTGGCCGAGTGCGAGCGCGGCACCGCGCGCGAATCCCTGTTCAAGGAACTGGCACAGGCGGCCGACGAGCAAGCTGAATTGTGGCTGGCCATCATCGCCAAAAAAGGCGGCCCGGCACCGGCCGCTTTTCACCCCGAGTTGCGCGCCCGCGTGGTGGCGGCCCTTACCCGCGTGCTCAAGCCACGCGCCATGCGCGGCGTGCTGGCCGCGATGAAAGTGCGCGGCATGGCGATCTACACAAAAAATCCGCCCCACGCCATGCCAACCCGAGTCGACGATATCGGCAAACGCCATCAGAGCGGTGCTGCCGGCAATGCCTTGCGCGCCGGGGTATTCGGCGTCAACGACGGACTGGTATCGAATGCCGCGCTGATTTTTGGTGTGGCCGGCGCGGCGCCAGAACCGGGCATCATCGTGCTAACCGGCGTGGCCGGATTGCTGGCAGGCGCGTTCTCGATGGCAGCAGGCGAATACGTGTCGGTGCGCTCACAGCGCGAAATGTTCGAATACCAGATTGGCCTGGAACGCGACGAGCTGGAGGAATATCCGGATGAAGAAGCGGCCGAACTGGCGCTGATTTACGCCGCCAAGGGTATGCCCAAGGACGAGGCGCGCCGGGTAGCCGATACCTTGATGAAGGATCCCGAACGCGCACTCGACGCCTTGGCGCGTGAAGAACTCGGGCTCAACCCCGATGATCTCGGCTCGCCGTGGGTGGCCGCGATTTCGTCATTTTCTGCCTTCACGGGTGGCGCGGCGCTGCCGCTGCTGCCATTCTTGTTTGGCCATGGCAATGCACTATCCCTGTCCATTGCACTGACGGCACTGGGACTATTCACCGTCGGCGCCAGCATGAGTCTGTTCACCGGGCGTCACGCCATACTAAGCGGGCTACGGATGCTGGCAATTGGGGGCGCTGCAGGCTTGGCGACCTACTTCATTGGTGCCTGGCTGGGCGTTTCGCTGACCTAGGTTTGCCGCATTCATTCGGGTCTGAATGCGAAGGCGAGCCGAAAACAGTACTGAAGCACGGCAAGACGCAAGCTTGATTGTTGACACTTAAGCGTCTTGCAACCACGGCCTATTCCTTGCGGGTACGCCGACAATGCACAGGCCCGAAATGGGATGGGTCAGGTTTGTTCCCACGGCAGGCCATCAAAGCGCCAGCCGTTTTTGGTGCAACGATGGCGTGCTTCATCCATGTCACCCTCAAATCCATTCAGTACGTTGTAGACCTCGGGAAAATTGTATTTCTCAAGATAGCGCCCGGCTTCCATCGAACGCCGCCCCGAGCGGCAGATCAGCACCACCGGGCGATTGGCTGATGCCGCCTTGCGCGCATGGCCCAGGAAATCCGGGTTCACATCCCAATCCGGGCCATCCTGCCAGGCAATGTGGATCGCGCCGACCGGATGACCCACAAACAGGTATTCAATTTCCGAGCGGCAATCGATAAACACCGCCTCGGGATGCGCTTGCAGAAAATCCAAGGACTCGCTTGGCGTCATGTGTTTCATCGCGTTCTCCGCTTTCAGTTATTGAACCCTAGCAGATTGTAAGCAGCGCGCGCAAAAACAAAAGGCCCCGAAAAACGGGGCCTCTTCATCCCTGCAGAGAAAGGGTCAGACAGCGCTACGAGCGGTGCGCCGTGCGTTGAAGCGTGTCAGGCCAAACAGCCCCGCACCCATCAGCAACAGCGTGCCCGGCTCAGGAACCTGACCGTTGCTAGCACCACAACCGGGGGTTCCAGGTGTGCATGGCGGCGTGTACTTGTCGCCTGATAGCGCGAGCAGTTTCACGTAATCGTTTTTGTTGTCCATTGACGTCCCCAGCAAGGGATTGGCGGCGCCGACCAGCCAGTAACTGGAGCCTGTCGTGCCAACCAGATCTTTTTGGGTGGCCGTTGAAGTGGCTGCCTGGGAAACCAGCGTCCAGCCGGAAGTCAGCAACTGAGCATAGGTCTTGCCGGACACATTGGAAGCGTTGCCGGTGCCGTCATAGCGCAACACGCTGATATCCGAGTCGTTGCTATACCAGCCGATGGATACCGAGTTCAGGTCAATCGCGGTGTTGAAGCTGAACAGTATGGAATCGTAACGCTGTTCGTTGTCCATCGAATGCTCGGGATTTGAGCCGTCGCTCTGATCGCCATAACTTGAGCTACCGCTGGCATCCTGGTTTTTCACACCCAATCCACTACTACCATAGACATTCAGGTAAGCCGTTTCCAACTTGTAGTTTGCGGCGCCCGCTGAAGTGTTGCTGCCCAAAGCGGCGTTTGAGGTACCCGCTGTCCCATTGTTTGTATTCGCCCAGGCCTGCGCGGTTGCCGTAACCCCACCCGACGTATCGTTTCTCGTATTACCCGCGGTACCCGATGTGATGGTGCCGCCAGCGCTGAAGTCCCACGTGATCTCAGCCTGTGCCTGGCTGCCACATAGCAGCAGGGCACCCCCAACCAGACCCGCAATTTTCATTTTATTCATCATTTTCGCGCTCCATTAAAACCTGCCTACTTATAAGCAATCATCATTCCAGATAAAAAATAACGATATAAATCAATAACCTAATTTTCTGTACTCAATTTAAACTCGCCCGAGTGTAAAAAAACCCGACAGCGAATCCCTTTGGTACGCAGGCTTCCCTTCATTTCGCCCTCCCCGATCAACCCCATTCCGAGGCCAAGGCCCCACATTTCACGCCCAGACAATTCAACGCCTCGCCCGCAGAGACTGGGCCGCCTCCCGCTCCTCCCGCGCCTCGCCGGCATGTCCGGTCGCTTCCAGCGCCTGGGCCAGATGCTCACGAATATTGGCATTTCTGGGATCGCGGATGCGCGCCTCGCGCAAGTACTTCAGGGCGCGCTCCGCCTGGCCGGATTTGAACAGGACCAGTCCCAGCGTATCGGCCGCATTCGCATCCTGCGGTGCCGCCTGGTAGGCGCGTTCCGCCATCGCCAGTGCGCCGCTGTCGCCCAGTTGCAGCAAGACATTGGCCAGATTGTTGAGTACAACGGGATCCTTTCCGTTTCGTGACAGAAGTTGTTCGTAGACCTTCCGTGCTTGCGGATAACGACCCGCAGCAAGGTACGCTTCGGCCAGAGCACCCTGTGCGGCCGGCTGGTTGGGATGCGTCCGATTCCAGGATTCCATGTGCTGGACTGCTTCCTGGCGTTTGCCTGCTGCCTGCCAGCCGCGATACAACCCCAGCGCATTTTCCAGGGTGTCGGCTTTGCCCAGCGCCGCCTGATAGGACGCCACTGCTTGATCATAGTGGCCCTGACGCATGTACAGTTGTGCCCGCAAACGCTGGCCTGCCGCTTGTGTCGCATCGCTAGCCATCAGCTTCTGGATACGGCCTTCGGCAGACGCATATTTGCCTGCCGAAATTTCCAGTTCGGCCAGCAACGCTTGCGCGGGCATGTAGTTTTCCTGCTGCAGAATGACCTTTTGCAAAGTGTATTCCGCGCCTGTGCTATCGCCGGAAGCGATCTGCAATAGCGCAATGCGATGCAGATTTTTTACGTCGAAGCCCGCTTGCCGGGTCATGCCCTGAAAGGTTTTCCGTGCAGCGTCGGTCTGGCCAAGCGCGAGCTGGGCACGGCCATAGGCCGCCTGCACTTCCATATTGTCGGGCGCCGCGCCACGCAAATCCTTGGCCACGGACAACGCCTGATCGGGCTTGCCGCTGCGTAGATGCAACTCGAGCAGTTGCAGCCCGGACGTCAAATCATTGGGCCGCACCCCCCGTGCCTTTTCCAGCCAGCGCACCGCTTCAGCGGTATTGCCGGACGCGTCTTCCAGACCCGCCATCTCGTTCATGGCCTGGGTTGACTTCGGATCGATCCGCAACGCTTCGGCAAAGTGCGCACGCGCATCCTGCGGATGACCTTCTGCCCGGTCCATGCGCCCAAGGTTCAACCGCGCTGTCTGAAATTTTTTATCCAGCGCCAGGGCCTGTTCATAAACCTGTCGCGCCCCCTTGCGGTCACCATCCATTCCGCGCGCCACCCCCAATAAATTCAGCAAGGTCAGGTTCTTCGGGTTGGCTTTCACCAACCGTTCGGCCGTCTCGCGCGCCTGCCTGGTCTGGCCATGCTTGAGATAATTCGTGACCAGCACCATCCCCGCACGCGCCTGCCCTGCATCACGGGCGAACGCCTGCTCTAGCTGCTGAATGCCAAGATCCTCACGCCCGCTTGCCAGCAGGCTGAAGCCCAGGGTGCTTTGCACCAATGGCTTGGAATCCGATTGCCGCATCCCCTCTTCCAGTAGGGCGGCTGCCGTGGCATGCCGGTTCAGCGCCATGTAGGCATTGGCCATCATGGTCAACGCATCCGGGTCGTTGGGCAACTGATCCTTCACTGGCAGCAACACGTCCACCACCCGTGCGTTATCGCGCGCTGCCATATATATCGATGCAAGGAGCTTGCGCGCGCCGAGTTGATTCGGGTGGAGCTTGATGTAATCAACAAGATAAGTCTTGGCCTTTTCCGGCTGGTTCAAACCATGATTGGCCAGCCCACCCAGCATGAGGATCTGGCTGCGATGCTTGAGGATTTCGGCTGGCACCATCTCGACTTCGCGCTGCGTGGCGAACAGGTATTCACGGGCCGCCTTGCTCTTCCCATTCCGGGCAAACCACATCGCCAGCAAATAAGAGGCCCGCGGGTCAGTGATTTTGGCCTTTTGGATGTAGACAAGATCGGTCCCCGCCGCCTTGAGGTTTCCGGCATCCATGTTGAGCGAAGCCCGCCCGATGCGGGCATCCAGCAATTGAGGATTGATTTTCAGGGCGCGCGTATAACCCTCTTCCGCTCGACGAAAATCGCCCTGAAGATGGCGTACCGAGGCCAGAACATTCCAGGCATCCGCATCGCCAGGCCCCATCGCTACTGCACGCTCAGCCAGTTTGCGCGCAGCGTCCCCTTGTCCCTGACTCAATGCCAGTGTGGCGCGTGCAACGACCACGGGCAGTGCGGCCGGATCGATGGACTCAGCCTCCTGCAGGGCTTTGCTGGCGGATTCATATTCGCCCAGCTCCATGAATGCCCGGCCTCGCAGGGTCAGCAACTTGACCCGGGTTGCGGGTGGCAAGCCCTCTGCCATTCCGCGATCCAGCACGGCGCGGAATTTCAATTGCTCGAACAATGCCTGGGCCATAAGCAGGGCGGTTTCGGTACGGTCCACGCCCAGTCTTTCGGCGTCCATCAGTGAGCGCTCAGCTGCACCCGGCTGCCCCGCCTTAAGATAGGCCTGCCCGATCAGAAGATGCGCAGTCACCATGCGCGGGTCATGCTGCAAGGCATTCTTCAGCTGGATAATGGCGCCCTGGGTATCGTCACGTTCCATGCGGACCCGCGCATCTTCGTAAAATCCAGACGATTTTTCCGCACGGTCTGCAGCGAACACCGGATGTTGGAACAAGGTGCCTAACAGCAGGGCCAGCAGGATTTGAGTGAGTTTTTTTCTAGCGGTCATCGGTTTATGAGCGAACCTGTATGCGTTGAGTTAAACGTAGCGACAAGGATTGCAATTATTACACCAGCCCTGACAGCGCTGTTTTACCGGAACGGGACAGAAGATCGTTCGAACTCTGAGGCAAACCAGACGGGAGTGGCGACTTGTCAACAGGCACGGCCCGCCGCCTTTGACCTGCGGTGTTACCATTCGAATTTGCTGATTTTTCAACGACATTATGCTCGACCGCACCGCTCTAATCCGCTCCCTGCTCACTCAACGCATCCTGATCCTCGATGGCGCAATGGGAACGATGATCCAGTCCTACAAGCTGGATGAGGCCGACTATCGCGGCGAACGCTTCGCTGATTTCGCCCACGACCTGAAGGGCAACAACGACCTGTTGACCCTGACCCAGCCGCATATCATCAAGGGCATCCACGCCAAGTATCTGGCCGCCGGCGCGGACATTCTGGAGACCAACAGTTTCAACGCCACCTCGATTTCCATGGCGGATTACCACATGGAACACCTGGTGCCGGAGCTCAACTTTGCCGCCGCCCAACTGGCACGCGAGGCCGCTGACGAAGCGACCGCGCAAAACCCGGACAAGCCGCGCTTCGTCGCCGGCGTGCTTGGCCCCACCTCGCGCACCGCCACGATTTCGCCCGATGTAAACGACCCCGGGTTTCGCAATGTGACGTTTGATCAACTGCGGTTGGCCTATCTGGAAGCCATCGACGGCCTGGTAAAGGGCGGTGTGGACATCCTGATAGTCGAGACGATTTTCGATACCTTGAACGCCAAGGCTGCCTTGTTTGCCATCGACGAATATTTCGACCTCAACAATCTGCGGCTGCCGGTGATGATTTCCGGCACCATCACCGACGCCTCCGGCCGCACGCTGTCGGGCCAGACCGGCGAGGCATTCTGGAATTCGGTGCGCCACGCGCGGCCGCTGTCGATCGGCTTCAACTGTGCGCTCGGCCCCGATCTGCTGCGTCAATATATAGCCGAGCTGTCCAGCAAGGCCGATGTCCTTATCTCGGCCCATCCCAACGCCGGCCTGCCCAACGCCTTTGGTGAATACGACATGGACGGCGCCGAAATGGCGACGCACATCGGCGAATGGGCGCGTGCGGGGCTGCTGAACATCGTCGGCGGCTGCTGCGGGACCACGCCCGCGCATATTGAGGCGATTGCAAAATCCGTTGAAGGCGTCACGCCGCGGATTCCGCCCCAACTGGAACCGGCGATGCGTTTGTCGGGACTGGAGCCGTTCAACGTCGACAAGGACTCGCTGTTCGTCAACGTCGGCGAGCGCACCAACGTCACCGGTTCCAAGGCCTTCGCCCGGCTGATTCTCAGCGGCGACTACGACAAGGCGCTCGACGTGGCACGTCAGCAGGTGGAAAACGGCGCCCAGATCATCGACATCAACATGGACGAGGGCATGCTCGACGCCGAGGCGGCAATGGTGCGCTTTCTGCTTTTAATTGCGTCCGAGCCCGATATCTCGCGGGTGCCGATCATGCTTGATTCGTCGAAGTGGAGCGTGATCGAAGCGGGCCTCAAGTGCATCCAGGGCAAGGGCATCGTCAACTCGATTTCGATGAAGGAAGGCGAGGCCGAGTTCATCGAGCGCGCCAAACTGTGCCGGCGGTATGGCGCGGCGGTCATCGTGATGGCCTTCGACGAAACCGGCCAGGCCGACACCTACGCGCGCAAGACCGAAATCTGCGCCCGTGCCTACAAGTTGCTGACCGAGACCGTCGGCTTCCCGGCCGAGGACATCATCTTCGACCCGAATATTTTTGCGGTCGCCACCGGGATCGAGGAGCACGCCAATTACGCGGTCGACTTTATCGAAGCCACCCGCTGGATCCGCCAGAACCTGCCCCACGCACACATCTCGGGCGGCGTATCGAACGTCAGCTTCTCGTTCCGCGGCAACGACGCGGTGCGCGAAGCGATCCACACCGCTTTCCTTTATCACGCGATTCAGGCCGGGATGGACATGGGTATCGTCAACGCCGGCCAGCTCGGTGTGTACGCCAACCTCGACCCGGAGCTGAAGGAACGCGTCGAAGACGTGTTGTTGAACCGGCGCGAGGATTCGACCGAACGGCTGGTTAACTTTGCCGAAAACGTCAAAGGCGGGGCGCAAGAGCGGGTCGTCGATCTAGCCTGGCGCAACCGGCCGGTGAACGAGCGGCTGAGCCACGCGCTGGTGCAGGGCATTACCGAGTTCATTGTCGAAGATACCGAAGCCGCGCGCCTGCAATCCAAGCGCCCGCTACACGTCATCGAAGGCCCATTGATGGCGGGGATGAACGTGGTCGGCGATTTGTTCGGCGCCGGCAAGATGTTCCTGCCGCAGGTGGTGAAGTCCGCGCGGGTCATGAAACAGGCGGTGGCGCATTTGCTGCCGTTCATTGAAGCTGACAAGCAGGCCGGCGACGCGCAAAGCGCGGGCAAGATCATCATGGCGACGGTCAAGGGCGATGTGCATGACATCGGCAAGAACATCGTCGGCGTGGTGCTCGGCTGCAACGGCTACGACATTGTCGATCTGGGCGTAATGGTACCGGCGCAGAAAATTCTCGATGCCGCGCGCGAGCACAAGGCCGACATCATCGGCCTGTCGGGCCTGATCACGCCGTCGCTGGAAGAAATGTCCTACGTGGCCAAGGAAATGCAGCGCCAGGGCTTCACCCTGCCCCTGCTGATTGGCGGCGCCACCACCTCGCTGGCGCATACAGCGGTGAAAATCGAACCGAATTACGACCATCCGGTGGTGCATGTGAAGGATGCGTCGCGCGCGGTCGGTGTGTGTACGCAGCTGTTGTCAAAAGAGTTGCGCGATGCCTTTGCCGCCGATATCCGGGCCGACTACGCGCAAACACGCGAACGTCACCTCAAGAACAAACCGAATACGGTGCGGCTGAAGCTCGCCGAGACCCGTATTAACAAGTTCAAGATCGACTGGGCACGCTATACGCCCCCTGTACCGAAACAGCCTGGCGTCCATGTGCTGAAAGCCTACGACCTGTCCAAACTGGTCGACATCATCGACTGGACGCCATTTTTTGCCTCGTGGGAACTGCACGGAAAATACCCCAAGATCCTCAAGGATGAAGTCGTGGGTGTCGAGGCGACCAAACTCTTCGCCGATGCGCAGACGATGCTGCAGAAAATGATCACGGAAAACTGGGTGGAAGCGCGCGCCGTGTTTGGCCTGTTCCCCGCCAACACAGTCAACGACGACGATATTGAGGTATATACAGACGAATCACGCACCCAGACCCGGATGACCTGGCACGCCCTGCGCCAGCAGGTGAAAAAACCGGAAGGCCGCGCCAACCTGTGCCTCGCCGACTTCGTCGCCCCAAGGGCCAGCGGGCTGAAAGACTATTTAGGCGCATTTGTCGTCACCGCCGGCATCGGCGAGGATGAACGCGCCAAGGCCTTCAAGGACGCGTACGATGACTATTCTGCCATCCTGTTCAAGTCGCTGTGCGACCGTCTCGCTGAAGCCTTTGCCGAGCACCTGCATCTGCGCGTACGGCGTGAATACTGGGGCTATGCCGATGCAGAAGCCCTCGCCAACGATGATCTGATCGCGGAAAAATACCAGGGCATCCGCCCGGCGCCCGGCTACCCGGCCTGCCCCGAACACAGCGAAAAAGCCGCGTTATTTGAGGTACTCGACGCGACTGCTGCGATTGGCGTTGAACTCACCGAGAATTTCGCCATGTGGCCAGGCGCGGCCGTGTCGGGGTTTTACCTGTCGCACCCCGACAGCCAGTATTTCGCTGTGGCCAAGATCGAACGCGACCAGGTCGAGGATTACGCCCGCCGCAAGGGCTGGGACATGACAACGGCGGAACGCTGGCTGGCGCCGAACCTGGCCTACCAGCCCGACTGACCTGTTTCGGGACCCGGGCGACCTGCCCGCCGGAGTCCAGTTTGGCCGGGCTTACCAGCCCTGCTGGAGGATTTTTTCCAACCAGAACAGACCCGCCACGGTTTTGGTTTCGCAGATCTTGCCGCTGCGCAGCCAATCCATGGCTTCGCCAAACGGTACCCGCAGGATTTCCAGAAACTCGTCCGGATCGCGACCATGGGTGCCAGGCACAAGGTCGCGCGCAAGATAAAATGCCAGCCGCTCGTCCGAATACCCGATGCAGGGGTAGATGGTAGTGACCGCGCGCCACTCACGGGCGGTGTAACCCGTTTCCTCTTCGAGCTCGCGCTGGGCACACGTCAAGTCGTCCTCACCGGAGTCAATCTTGCCGGCGGGAAACTCAATAAAGTCACGGTGCAGGGGGTAGCGATGCTGACGCTCCAGCAGCAGGTCGCCATTTTCGAACACGGGAATAATGACGACGGCGCCGGGATGGACGATGTATTCGCGGGTCGATTCGCCGCCATCTGGCAAACGCACGCGGTCGAGCTTGACGTGCATCAGTCGCCCTTTGAAGACGGTTTCACTGGCAAGCTCGGTTTCGGTGAGGTCTGGGGATGCGTTTTTCATGGCTCATATAATAGCCACCGGCACCCGAATCGCAGGCAAAAAAATGCCGGATTCTTGCGAACCCGGCAGAAAAGAGGATTTTTACACCTCATTGCGGAGAACTTCCTTGCTTGCAGCAGAACTACAAGCCATCTCATCGTATGAGGGGACCCAATAATTTGATATACAACTTTAGTTGTAGATGGCTTACACCCTATTGTTTATATTGATTTTATTTTTTCACGCAGGGCCGTATATTGCCGCCTGCTGACCATCAACCGCTCGTCAAGACCGTCCAGACGCAAGAAATGGCCGTCGTCTTCACCCGGTAATTTGCCGATTTCGCGGATGCGTGCACCTGCCACCAGGCAGTTGCGGTGTATGCGCAGGAAAGCCTCGCCAAACTCGCTTTCCAGCCGGGTGAGCGACTCCTCAATCAAGAATTCACGCGCAACCGTCCGCACGGTGACATATTTGAGTTCGGCCTTGAGATACAGAATGTCCACCACTGGAATCAGCACGATGCGGCCTTTTTCATTGACCGACAGGTGGATGCGGGCCTGGGGGAGCGCATCGCGCAATTGGTCGAGCACGGTTACGTTCAGCCTGTGTGCCCGCGACAGGGCGCGCACCAGCCGGTCGGCACGCACCGGTTTCAGCAAATAATCGACGGCGTTCAGGTCAAACGCCTGACATGCATACGCATCGTAAGCGGTGCTGAAAATGATCGCGGGCGGGGTAACCAGTCTGTTGAGGTGGCCGGCACATTCCAGACCATCCATGCCGGGCATGCGGATATCGAGCAGCACGGCATCGACCGACTGCTGCTGGACCTGCTTGAGCGCATCCAGTCCGTTGTCGGACTCGCCAACAATATCGACAGGCAACTGGTCCGCGCAATCTGCCAGCACATCGCGCAAGCGACGACGCGCGGGCGCCTCGTCATCGACGATGAGCAGGCGCAGCGGCGGGTTGGGTGCGGTCATGAGTGTAGGGAATGACGATATGCACTTGATAAGCGGCGCCCATCGGTTCCAACTTGAGCTGCGCATCAAGGTCAAAATGCAGCAGCAGACGCTCGCGGATATTGTCCAGGGCAATGTGGTTGCCCTTATGGTGGCCCGTTTCCGTTGGGATCGGGTTGCGCACCACGATATGCACCTTGTCGGCACTGCGATACAGGTTGATGCTGATTTCGCCACCACCAGGCTGCGGCTCAATGCCATGGTAGATCGCATTTTCCACCAGCGGCTGGATGACCAGGGGCGGGATCAACGCATCGGCCGGCATTTTATTGACGTGCCAGGTCACCTGCAGACGATCGCCCAGACGCAGCTGTTCCAGTTCCAGATAAGCGCGAGTGAGTGCGACTTCCTCCTCCAGCGGCGCCAACTGGCTGGCGTTGTTCATCAACGCACGAAACAGGTCAGCCATGTTTTCCAGTGCATGCTCTGCGCGGCGCGGGTCACTGCGTACCAATGACAGCACTGCGTTCAGACTATTAAATAAAAAGTGGGGGCGGATCCGCGCATGCTAGGCTTGCAGGCGCGCCTCGGTAATAGCGGGGGACAACGCGCGCGCGCGCAGGTTGAAATAGGCCAGCAAACCCACACCACTCAACAAGGAAAATATCGCTACCCAGGTCAGCGGGAAAACGCCCGCGCCATCCAGCAGCGGATTCAGCCATATTGTCGCCAGCAGCGGCACGGCCACACTCAGGGCCAGCGTGAACCCCACACCCAGCGCATAGGGTTGGCTGCGCAACCAGCGCCCCGCCGCGCATAGCGCCAGCAGGGCAAGCAGCAGGGCGGGCTGCGCCAGCGCCGACAAGGCAATGAACTCCGCCCAGAACGTCTCCGCATTTGATACGCGCGCCACCACCCCGGCAACCAGCGCCGCCTCCACCGTCAGCGCAATGCGCAGATTCACCCCCAGGTGACAGAAGTTCGGTAATTCGACCTGCCGGTTGTTATGATTCTCTTTTTTCATCCCCACCCTTTGCCCCATGAGCAAGACATCGACGCCATCGGACGGCACCCCCGCCGCCTGGTCCGGCCGGTTTTCCGAGCCGGTTTCCGAAATTGTCAAACGCTACACCGCGTCCATCCCCTTCGATTATCGGCTGGCCGAATTCGATATTCAGGGCTCGCTGGCGCACGCCGCCATGTTGCACCACGTCGGCGTCCTGTCCAAGGACGATCTGACGGCGATTCAGCACGGCATGGCCGAGTTGCAGGCCGAGATTCGCGCCGGGGGATTCAACTGGTCCATCGACAAAGAGGATGTCCACCTCAATATCGAAGCCGCGCTGACGGCGAAAATCGGTGACGCCGGCAAACGGCTGCACACCGGGCGTTCGCGCAATGATCAGGTCGCGACCGACATTCGCCTGTTCCTGCGCGACGCGATCGACCATATTCTCAAGGGCATCAAGGGCTGCCAGATTTCGCTGCTCGACCTGGCCGAGCAGCATGCCGATACCGTGATGCCCGGCTTCACCCATCTGCAGGTTGCACAACCGGTCACCTTCGGCCATCACCTGCTGGCCTACTTCGAAATGCTGGCGCGCGACGCCGAGCGCATGGAAGACTGCCGCCGCCGCGTCAACCGTTTGCCTCTGGGCGCCGCCGCGCTGGCTGGCACCAGCTTTCCGATCGACCGCGCCATGGTGGCACGCGAACTGGGCTTTGATGCGATCTGTGAAAATTCGCTCGACGCCGTATCCGATCGCGATTTCGCCATTGAATTTACCGCTGCCGCGGCACTGATCATGACCCACCTGTCGCGCCTGTCGGAAGAACTGATCCTGTGGATGAGCCCGCGCTTCGGCTTCATCGACCTGGCCGATCGCTTTTGCACCGGCTCTTCCATCATGCCGCAAAAGAAAAATCCCGATGTGCCCGAGCTGGTGCGCGGCAAGACCGGACGGGTCAATGGCCATCTGGTCGCGCTGCTGACCCTGATGAAAGGCCAGCCGCTGGCCTACAACAAGGACAACCAGGAAGACAAGGAACCGCTGTTCGATACCGTCGATACCCTGGTCGACACCCTGACGATCTATGCCGACATGCTGCGTGGCGTCACCGTCAAGCCCGATGCGATGCGCGCAGCCGTGATGCAGGGCTTCGCCACCGCCACTGATCTGGCCGACTATCTTGTGAAGAAGGGCGTGCCTTTCCGCGACGCCCACGAAGTGGTGGCCCGCGCAGTCCGCACCGCCGACACCAGCGGACGCGATCTGGCCGATCTGCCGCTCGCCGAATTGCAGGCATTCAGTCCGGTGATTACGGACGACGTCTATGCGGTCCTGACGCTGGAAGGCTCGCTTGCCGCGCGCGACCATCTGGGCGGCACCGCCCCGGCGCAAGTGCGTGCGGCGATTGCACGCGCGCGGCAACGCATTTAAGCCGGATTATTCGCAATCGGCAGGGCATGCTCACGGCAAATCCGCCGCACCTCAGGGCTGCTGAGCTTTTCCTGCATCAACCCACAAAAATAGCTGCGCGGGCCGAGTCGCTGATTGTGACGGCAAGTCGAACATACGCCGAAGCTGCGTTTGCCACTTTGCGCCTGCACCTGAGCCAGCACCTGCCGCAACACCACCATCGCCGACGTCACCCGCGCCGGGCTGGCGGTTTGCACGATATCGCGCCAGGCGCCTCCTGCGCTGAGTGTCTTGAGCAGGTTGCCGCCGGCTTCGGTCAGGATCAAGCGCACGACCCGGCCGTCACGCGGATCGGCATAACGCGACACCAGCCTGCGACGCGCCAGCACCAGCACCGTTTGCGACACCGTACCCTTGGTCAATCCCAGATATTCGGTCAGCGCCTGCGGCGTGTTGCTGAAGCGGTTGGCCTGGTTCAGATAGAACAGCACCTGAAGATGGACTGGCTGCAGGCCTTGTGCGGAGCCCGCCTGTCGCAAATCGGCCCGGGTCAGCAGCGACAGCCGCTCGACCAGGTCAAACAGGGTAAGCGCCTGGCTTTTCAAATGTGCCTAGAAACGGACCGGACCGCCGCCCTGCAGGACGACCAGCGCTGCCAGTTTGGTGAAGAGTGGCTCGCTGTCCTTGGTATCAACCCAGTCGCCAGCCTGAGGTTTGAAGTGAAAACCGCCCGAACGTGCGGCCACCCATATCTCGCGCGCCACGCCGTGGCGGTTGATGATGATCTTGCTGCCGTCGTCGAACTCGACCTCGATGATGCCCTCGGCCGGCGTTTCAAAATCCAGGTCAGCCGTTTCCAGCGCCTGTTCGATGTGTGCCAGGGTTGCGCCTGCCGCCTGGTTGAATTCAGCTTCGTTCAATTCGATTCCCGCCATGATGTCCCGTGCTAACATTTCGCGCATGAAAATGCGCACCTTATATATAGTGTCCTTGTTGCTGTGCGGACTCGCTCTGACTGCCTGCGGCTCCAAGGGTGACCTGTATCTTCCCGAAAAACCCGCCGCACCGCAACGGACCGCCAATTGAATACCCTGCATCGACTCGACGGTCGCCTCCATATCGAAGGCGTATCCCTGGATACGCTTGCCGAACAATTCGGCACACCGCTTTATGTCTATTCCAAACAGGCACTCGAAAGCGCTTATGAAGCCTACGCCCAGGCGTTTGCCGACACCCCGCATCTGATCTGCTACGCGGTCAAAGCCAATTCCAGTCTAGCCATACTCAACCTGTTTGCCCGACTTGGCGCAGGATTCGATATTGTCTCAGGGGGCGAACTTGGTCGCGTACTGGCCGCCGGCGGCGATCCAGGCAAGGTCGTCTTTTCCGGCGTCGGCAAGACCGCAGACGAAATGCGCGCCGCGCTCAAGGCCGGCATCCTCTGCTTCAACGTCGAATCGGTCAGCGAACTGCATCGGTTGAGCCGGGTGGCCGGCGAATCGGGCCACGTTGCGCCTGTGTCGTTTCGCGTCAACCCCGACGTTGATCCCAAGACGCACCCGTATATCTCCACCGGGCTCAAGGAAAACAAGTTCGGCGTGCCCATCGCTGACGCAGCCACACTCTACCGCCTGGCTGCGAGCCTGCCGAATCTGAAAATCACCGGTATCGATTGCCATATCGGTTCGCAGTTGACCGATCTGTCGCCGCTGGCTGATGCAGCAGACCGCGTGTTAGCGCTGGTCGATACGCTGGCAACTGAAGGCATCACGCTGCATCACATCGACCTTGGCGGCGGCGTCGGCATTCGTTATAACGACGAAACGCCACCCGATCTTGACTCTTACGGCCACGCACTGGCGGCGCGATTTGCCGGGCGCAGCGAGAAATTGCTGCTGGAGCCCGGGCGTTCACTGGTTGGCAACGCAGGCCTATTGCTCACCCGCGTCGAATATCTGAAGCCGGGCGCAGACAAAAACTTTGCCATCGTCGATGCGGCCATGAACGACCTCATGCGGCCGGCACTGTATGAGGCGTATCACGAAATCGTTGCAGTTAACGAACGCAAAACCCCGGCGCAGCGCTACGACATCGTCGGCCCAATCTGCGAAACCGGCGATTTTCTTGGCTTCGCGCGTGACCTTTCAATCGAGGAAGGCGACCTTTTGGCCCTGCTTTCGACTGGCGCTTACGGCATGAGCATGGCTTCGAACTACAATTCTCGCCCGCGTGCGGCCGAAGTGCTGATTGACAAAATTGAAATACATCTCATCAGGGATCGCGAGTCTCACGACAACATGATTGCTGGAGAGCGGCTAATCTATTGACTTTTAATGAATGATACGCAGAACTGATTATTCGTACTTTTAGTATCGTCCCGATACATTTTGTTTGACCGCTACATATTTCATCGAATAATTTTCGATGGTATCGGACTATTCATTGAACCCCCGAAAAAAGTAACTAGAATGAAGCTCACCAAGCGGAGCTTCGGTATCGCCCGGTTCAAGCGGGTTTCGGGCAAATCAATCGCCTGTCGGTACCACGCTTTGGAAGTGCAAACTCAAACTGCACGTAACATCAAGCTGTAGTGATAAGTGAATATGTTCAACTTCTAAGGAGTGTTATATGGCAACAGCAAAGAAACCCGCGGCTAAAAAGGCGGCCCCCGCCAAGAAGCCCGCAGCAAAGAAAGCAGCCGTCGCTAAAAAGCCGGTAGCCAAAAAGGCCGTCGCTAAAAAGCCGGCAGCCAAGAAGGCCGTCGCTAAAAAGCCGGTAGCCAAGAAGGCCGTCGCTAAAAAGCCGGTAGCCAAAAAGGCCGCCGCTAAAAAGCCGGTAGCCAAAAAGGCCGCTGCTAAAAAGCCGGTAGCCAAGAAGGCCCCTGCTAAAAAGCCAGCAGCCAAGAAGACCGTCGCTAAAAAGCCGGCAGCCAAGAAGCCTGTTGCGAAGAAAGCGGCCCCTGCCGCCAAACCCGCGTCGGCTCCTGCAGCTGCCCCCACACCGTCGATTCCGGTAATCAAGCCCTTCGGGCTCTAACAGGTCGGGCATTGCCCAATCTGAAACGGGGGCTTGTCCCCCGTTTTTTATTGCCTGCCGCCAGGGTCTTGTCCGCTTTATTTATTGAGCGCTACCCGACACCTCTCCCCGTTTTTTAACGCGCAAAATGGGCGATGCACCAACACACTTTTCCGATCCCAGGATCGGGCCGACGAAGTGCCCACGAACGCCCTGCAGCAACCTGACCCCCCATGGCAGACGCATGGTCAATAACAGCGAGAGCACCGCCCCAAATATCATCGGTTCCGTCAGATCCTTCTTCACCAGCCACAAATAGTGAATGACACCCAGTATGGCCACGGCATAAACCAGACGATGCAACTGCAGCCAGTGGCGTCCCAGGCGACGCATCATGGCGTGGGTCGAGGTGGCCGCAAGCGGGATAAGCAGAACGAAGGCGGTAAAACCGACTGTGATGAAAGGGCGCTTGACGATGTCTTTGACGATGGCGGCCGAATCAAAGAACTGGTCCAGCCATATATAGGTGACGAAATGCAGGCAGACATAAAAGAAGGTGAATAAGCCCAGCATGCGTCGATAGCGCATAAAATCGGCGCGTCCGGTCAAACGGCGCAGCGGGGTGACGGACAGGGTCACCATCAGCCCGACCAGAACCCAAGTGCCCGTGGAACGGGTAATGAACTCGATTGGGTTGGCGCCCAGGCCACCGCTTGCACCGAAAACAATCAGCCGCGCCAACGGCAACAGACAGACGCCAAAGATCCAGAACTTTGGGTTGCGCAGGATCACTGCCATCAGAAGAACTTTTTCAGATCCATGCCACGATACATCTGGGCAACCTGTTCACCGTAGCCATTGAACATCAGGGTGTCACGCTTGAAAAATTCGCCGATTCGGCGTTCCTTGGCCTGACTCCAGCGCGGATGATCAACCTGCGAATTGACGTTGGAATAAAAGCCATATTCTGCCGGCGTCGCTTTCATCCAGGCGGTGAGCGGTTGCTTCTCGACAAAACGGATTTTGGCGATCGACTTGGCGCTCTTGAACCCGTATTTCCACGGCACCACCAGCCGGATAGGCGCGCCGTCCTGCGGGGGCATGGGGCGGCCATAAATTCCACTGGCCAGTATCGTCAGCGGGTGCATTGCCTCGTCAATCCG